>JACRCO010000087.1 GCA_016218975.1 Deltaproteobacteria bacterium | reverse complement strand
TGCCAAGAATAGAAAGGTTATGGATTTTCTGAGCCCGGAAAACTTCCTGCGATTCGGCTACAAGGATTGCCTCCTTTGCGAAGTCGAACGCAAGGGGGAAGAGAAGAGGTGCAAGCGCTGTTCGGGCAGGGTGAACCAGCGCGACCGCCTGCTGTGGGAGATCAACCGGGCGAGAATTTTCCGGATTTCGGCCACTCTTTCCCTCATCTATCCGGGGCTCGGGCATATATATTCGGGGAGGTATGCCGAAGGGATCTTCTGGGCGTCGCTCATACCGTTGAGCATGGGCCTTGTCCTGAGCGTATGGCAGGGGCCGACGATCGGACACGCCGTCCTGCTGCTGGAATTCGTGCTGATATACTACCTTGCCCGCCTGACAGCGGGGCGGGGATACAAGGAAACCCTGGCGCCCTGCCAGGCCGCGTGTCCCTCCGGCCTGCATATCCCGGATTATCTCGCTCTCATCCGGGAAGGGCGCATACTCGAATCGCTCGCGCTGGTCCACGACAGGCTTCCCTTCGCGGCATTCTGCGGAAGGGCATGCCCCCATCCCTGCGAGCAGAAGTGCGTCCGCAACGAATACAATGCCCCGATCTCCATCATGGCGGTCAAGCGTTTCCTTTCCGATCTCGGATATGCGGCAGGGATCTCTCCGTCTTCCGAGGTGAACGAGGATGACCGCTCGCCGAAAGTCGCCGTCGTCGGCGCCGGTCCCGCCGGCCTTTCCGCCGCCAATACCCTCGCCCGATTGGGGAGCCGTGTGACCGTTTTCGACGCGAACGAGGAACCGGGCGGCATGATGAGATACGCCGTCGCGGAGTTCCGTTTTCCCTGCGATGCGGGGGCCGAAGACCTCAAGACGATTTTCGCCCGGGACGTCCGGTTCCGGGGGGGCATGCGTTTAGGAAGGGACTTCACGTTCGCAGACCTCGAGAAACAGGGGTACCAGGCCGTGCTGCTGGCGGTGGGGGCGGGAGAGCCGATCCGCCTTCCAGGCGCGGGGGGGGAAAAGGAAGGGTTCCACGATGCCCTCACGTTTCTCGCAGCCGCCCGGCGCGGCAAGCCGTTCCGGACATACGGCAGGATGGTCATCGTAGGCGGCGGAAACGTGGCCATCGACGTGGCCCGCGTGGCGCTGCGCCTCGGAACGCACGACGTGACGGTCGCCTGCCTCGAATCGAGGGAGGCGATGCCGGCATTTCCGTGGGAAGTGGAGGATGCGATAGCGGAGGGCATCAAGATCATTCCCTCCACCGCGGTCAAGAAGTTCCTCGTCCGGCACGGAAGGGTGGAGGGGTTCGAGGCGCTCGAGGTCGAAAAGATAGAGTTCGACGCGAAGGGACGCATCGTGCCGCGCACGGTGCTGGGAAGCGAGTTCGACGTACCCGCGGATATGATCGTCATGGCGATCGGCAGCCGCGCCGAAATGGATTTTCTTCCGGCCACGGCATCACGAAAAGCGATCGATCCGGCCCGTCACGTTTACCGGTTGCATTTTCGGGGAAAGGAAATTAATATCTCCTCCTATATCTGCGGGGACTGCGTTCGCGGTCCCGGGTCCGTTGTCGAAGCATCAGCATCCGGCAGAGCGGCGGCGTTGAATATCTATGAGGACCTTTGCGTCCAAGAGGTCAGAAAAGCACGGTTCGAGGACAACTACCGCCGCGCGTCCGAGCCGCAGGTCACCGACCGGCCCGAGTGGCGGATCCGAAGGCAGGCGCCGCGGTTGTCGCCCGAGGAAAGCAGGCGGACGTTCCATGAAGTGGAAAAGAGATTCCCAGAGGAAAGCGTTCATCACGAAACCGAACGCTGCGCAAGGTGCAATCTCTGGTTATAAACAAAACGGGGGGGGAGGTGAGTTTGGATGAAGAAGTTCGCAACTTTCCTGGCGGTCGTTGTAGCGGTCATGTTCTCGGCCGGAGTGGTGATCGGCGCAGGCGCGCCGGAAAAGGTCTCCATTGATTTCGTCAAGAAGTCCAAGGCGGCGGTGCAGTTCAACCACAAGGCGCACGCGGACAAGATCAAGAACTGCAAGGAGTGCCACCACAAGAACGAGGCCGGCAAGGAGGAGAAGTGCTCCACCTGCCACAAGGCGAAGGCGGAAGGGAAGACTCCCGACTTCAAGGAAGCTCTGCACGCCAAATGCAGGGACTGCCACAAGAAGCAGCAGAAAGGCCCGACGAAGTGCGACGATTGCCACAAGAAGTAGGCGAAAGGGAGATGCTCCTGAAGGAAACGGGGGGGCGGGGGGATGCCGCCCTCCCTCTTTTCAATTTGACGCTTCCCCTTCCAGATAAGTATTAGTATACTGTATACGTTTACCCATCATCCGAAGGTGACTTCCCATGGCAGAAGATAAGCGCAGTCAATCCACGATGGACAAGGTGTGGAATTTCTTCACTTCGCTCAAGCTGGCGATCAGTGTCCTGATCATCCTGGCCGCCGCATCCATATTCGGCACGGTCATCGAGCAGAACCAGCCGCTGGAGAAGTACCAGCAGGTCTATACCGAGGCCAGTTTCAGGATAATGGACGCCCTGAATCTCTTCGACATGTACCATTCCTGGTGGTTCCTCCTGCTCCTGATGCTCTTCACAGTGAACCTGTCATGCTGCACGATCGACCGGCTTCCGCGGGTGGTGAAAATCGTCAGGAACCCGAAGACGACGCTGGACGAAGGGCTCGAAAAAAGCCTCGGGCTCATCGACCGATGGAAAAAGAAGGGGGCCGTGGACGCCTGGGCGGACAAGTACGCCGATGCGATGGGAAAAGCCATCGGCAAGCCCCGCGTGACGAAGAACAGCGATACGGTCCACCTTTACTCCGAATCCGGGATCGCGTCGCGGTTCGGCGTGTATGTGACCCACCTGTCCATCGTCATCATCTTCATCGGCGCGATCATCGGAAACGTCTTCGGCTACAAGGGGTACGTAAACATCCCCGAGGGAGCCACTATCTCGCAGGTTCCCACGCGGGGAGGAACACTGCCGGTAGACCTGGATTTCTCGGTGCGCTGCAACAAGTTCAGCCTCACGTTCTACACCGATCAATTCGGGAACCCGACGCAGCAGCCGAAGGAATACGCTTCCGACCTCAGCATCATCGAGGGCGGCCGCGAAGTGATGAGGAAGAAGATCGTCGTCAACGATCCCCTCCAGTACAAGGGAGTCTGGTTCTACCAGTCGAGTTACGGGCCGACGGGCTCCGCTGCCGCGCAGGTGACGGTGCACGATGCTGCGGGGGCTCCCGTGACGAGCCTGTCGATCTCCGCCGGCCAGAAGACGGAGGTGCCGGGATACGGCTTCGTCACCGGCATAGATTATCAACAGAACTTCCAGGGGCTCGGACCGGCGCTCCTCGTTGTGCTCGAGAAACCGGGAGCGCAGCCCAACCAGGCGTGGCTGCCGCAGGGAAAACCCGATTTCGACCGGAAACGCAACGACCGGATGACGTTTTCATTCGGCGGTTTGAGCCAGGGGTTCTTCACGGGCCTCCAGGTGGCGAAGGATCCCGGGGTGAACATCGTCTGGGTCGGGTGTACCCTGATGGTTATAGGTATAATCATCGCTTTCTTTATGTCGCATCAACGCCTGTGGATACGACTGGCGCCTGCAACGGATGGACGCGTGGATGTCGTCCTCGCCGGGTCGGCGCATAGAAACAGGCTTGCCTTTGAAAAGAAATTTGAGAAAATACAGGACGATATGAAGGCGGTCGCCATATGAGCGGCCCGACTGTCGCCCTGGGAACGCAACGGGAGCCGTAAAGCCATGTTGAATGTCCGCCTTTTCGATCTTACGACCCTGCTGTTCGGCGCGGCTTCGGTCAGCTACGTCGCCGCTCTCTACGGAAAAAAAGATACCCTTGCCCGCATCGGATCGTGGATCTGCATCGCCGCCGCCCTGGCGTCGACCGCGGCCATCGGCGTCCGCTGGGCCGAATCCTACAAAATGGGAATCGGGCGCATCCCGGTGACCAACCTTTACGAGTCACTGGTGTTTTTCGCATGGTCGGTAAACCTCTTCTACCTCCTGGTGGAATGGAAGTACAAGAACAGCACCTTCGGCGCTTTCGTAATGCCGATCGCCTTCGTCACCATGGTGTTCGCGTTCACCAACGAGAGCAGCATCCAGCCTCTGGTGCCTGCGCTTCAGTCCTACTGGCTCCACGCCCACGTGATCACATGCTTCATCGGCTATGCCGCGTTCGCGGTTTCCGCCGGTGTTGCGGTGATGTATCTCATCAAGGCGAAGCGTGAGGAAGCGAAGGACAGCAGCGGGGTTGCCGGACTCTTCCCCAACAGCAAGATGCTGGACGAGTTGGTTTACAAGGCCATCATCTGGGGGTTCCCGTTCCTGACCGCAGGGATCATAACGGGTGCCGCGTGGGCGAACTACGCGTGGGGGACGTACTGGTCGTGGGACCCGAAG
>JACRCO010000086.1 GCA_016218975.1 Deltaproteobacteria bacterium | reverse complement strand
TTCATGGTGCCCTGCAGGGAGTCGAACTCCAAGGGGCCGCCGAGCGAATAGCGAGGAAGAGCCGCTTGCCCTGATCATCACCGATTCTTCATTCGTTCCAGGATCGGATAGATTTACTTGCGATCACCGACGCAAACGACCAGCACAATAAGCTTCTTGTCCTCTATGGTGTAGGCAATGCGATAATCCACGATGCGGATCTTCCAGAGCCCTTTGAGCCCCCATCGAAGCGGTGTCGCAAAAGACGACCGGGGATCCTCCGCCAGCGCGTCGATCCGATCCCGGGCGATCCTCTGGACGTTCTTCGGGAGTTTTCGGAACGCCTTTTCGGCCGACGGGGTGAATTCGATCTTGTAGTGCATTAATTAGAGCCCAAGATCCTTCTTGATCTTCCCCCAGGGGATTCTCCCCTTCTCCTTGAGGGATCTCTTCGCCTTTTCCGATAGCATCCGGTCCTCGAGCTCTTCGATGAGCTTCAGATCCTCGATCCGGACGATCGCCGCAAGATCTTTCCCGCGACGGGACAGAACGATCGGTTCCCCGTTTCCGTACACCAGCTTGTTAACCGCCTCCGGGAGATCCCGGCGGGCTGCTGTCATCGTCATTCTGGGCATGGCCGCCCCCCTTCTGTGCAAATTGTACAATATGCACATAACACCATGACAAGGCATCTTTCAAGTCTGATATGGGAGCGCGGGCCGCATTTTTCACCAAACTTCCACTGCGGCGAACCCTCGCTACGAACCCTGGTGAAAAATGCGGGTTAAAGCGAAAATAGCGGAATGAGCGACGGGCAGCGGTTATGGCCGGGCAAGTTCAACCACCGGTGGATCCTGTGGCCTCCGGCCGTAGTTCTGGCGGTTCTCCTTTTCGCAGGCGGGCCGGGATACCATTCCCTTCGATCGGTCCAAGCGTTATGGAACCTCGGACATATCGTGGCTTTCTCCCTTTGGACCTACCTGCTGGTCACCTGGAGCCGCGTGGAAGAATATTCCCCTCTGCGGCAGAGGGCGCTCGGCATCGCCTTCTGCATGGTCGCGGGAGCGGGGTCGGAGTGGATCCAGTCGTGGATCGGAAGAGATGCTTCGCTCGGCGATGTTCTTCGGGACGTGGCGGGAGGATGGCTCACGCTTTCCTTCTTCGCCCCCTCGGCGAAATCGTTTTCCCGGCATGCCCGGCGGGCCACGGGGGCGTTGGCGGTATTCTTCCTCGTGGTTGCATGCCTGCCGCTCGCGACAGCCCTGTTCGACGAAGCCGCCTCCCGCTCCCGGTTCCCCGTGCTGTCCGATTTCGAAACACCCTTCGAGAAAAGCAGGTGGGAGGGGGGTGCGCGCTACTCCGTCGACACGACAATCGCCCGCCGCGGCAAGTCGTCCCTGCGGGTGGATATGGACACTTCGCTGTACTCGGGCGTATCTCTGGTCTATTTCCCCAGGAAATGGACCGGATACCGTGCCCTGGTCATCGATGTATTGAACCCGTCTCCCGATCCGCTGGATATCCGCTGCCGGATCCACGACAAGCGCCACGAGGAAGGGGAACGACAAACCCAGGACCGATTCAACAGGTTTTACCGTCTTCCGCCTGGATGGAACGAAATACGGATCGACCTGGACGACGTCGCGAATGCGCCGAAGGATAGAGCGATGGATCTCGAAAACATTCGGGCAGTGGGGCTCTTCGCCATGAAACTGCCGGCGCCGCGCTCCATGTACGTCGATTCCGTGCGCCTCGAATAATATCCAGGGCAGCGAAGGTTAATGGGTCAGTTTCCCGGGATCCTGAGAACGGCCTTGCATCCGCGCTCCGGAAGGTTGGTGAGGGACAGCGATCCCCCCATGCCCGACGCGAGGCTTCCGGCAACGGGGAGGCCCATCCCGGTGTGAAGCACCCCCCCCTTCGTCGTGAACCCCTCGTCGAAAACCTTTGGCGCAATGTCCGGCGGAATGCCGGGGCCTTCGTCCATAACGGTAAACTCCCAGCCGCCGCCGCTCCGGGAGATTTCCAGCTGGAGTGTCCCTCCCGCCTGCTCCATGGATTCCGCCGCGTTGAACAAAAGGGCGAGAAGGATCAGGGCGAAATCTTTCCGGTCGACGGCCAGCATGCCGGACGGCGGGCTTTCGGGCAGTTTGAGGACCACGTTGCTACGCCCCAGGTCGTAACGCGCGAACACCAGGCACTCCCCCACGACCTCGTAAGGTGCGAAGAGGTCGCGCGCGGGTTCGTGGGGCCGCACGTACTGGGAAAAATGCTTGATGATAACGTTGATCTTCTCGCCGGCGTTGAAAATCTTCGCTATGCCGTCCAGCGTCTTCCTCTCCCCCCCGCCGGAAATCTGTATCAGCTCGGCGAAGCCCAAAATGACGCTCAGGTAGTTGTCCACTTCGTGGGCGACGCCCATCACCATCCGCCCGAAAAGGGCGAGCCGGTGCTGCTCCACGGTTTTCCTGTCCATTTTTCCTATTCTCCCTCCGAGGGCGGCGACCCGGCCACGACCACCCGGTTCTTGCCGGTGCGCTTCGCCGCGTAAAGTGCATCGTCGGCCGCCTTGATCAACGCTTCCGCGTCAACTGCGTGTTCGGGATAGGAAGATACGCCGATGCTGATCGTCACTCCTGCCGCTCCCTCGAACCGGGAACTCTCGACCTGCTGCCGGATCCGTTCCGCGACCGCCACCGCTCCCTTTGTTTCCACGCTGGCCCTGATCCTCTCGGCCGTGGCGGCTCCCTGCACCGATGCCGCTTCCGGAAGGATAACGGCGAATTCCTCCCCGCCGTAACGGCATGCTATGTCGACTTCGTACGTCGGCTTCACGTCGCTCCGGCGGATGTTGCCCATCATCGTCTCCGCAAGGTTTCGGAGCAGCTTGTCCCCCGCCAGGTGGCCGTAGCGGTCGTTGAACTTCTTGAAATTGTCGACGTCGAGGATGAGAAGGGAAAGCGTCCTGCCGTACCGCCGGGACCGCTGGATCTCCGAATTGAGACGGTAGAAGAAATACCGCCGGTTATAGAGCATCGTGAGCGTGTCCCTGACGGCGAGGTCGCGAAGCCGGGCTTCCCGTCTCCGGATCGTGTCCATCATGTAGACGCCGACGAAGGCGACGCAGAAGTTAGTGATGGTGACCCATGCCCATTTGATCATCTCGTATGAGTAGACGGACTGGAGAGCGTTGTTCTCGAACGGCATCGGCACGGGGGGAATCAAACGGTAATACTCGAAGGTGAGGAGCCCGCCGAAGGCGAGGGACCCGGCCATGGCGATGGCGTACGTGTCCGAACGCTTTTCCATGATGATTGCCGATTCCAGCGTGAGGATCATGTACATCGTCCAGAACCAGGACACGGCGCCCCCGCTGAAATGGACGACGACGGTTATGAAGAGCAGGTCGAAGAGGAGCTGGATGGAGTTGAGCGATCGGATCCCGGCGAACCAGCCATACGAATAGTGGTACCAGGCGTTGTACGCGACCGCTGCCAGGAAGGCGACGATTGCGACGGCGCGGTGGAGCGGCGTGACCTTCGCCACGTCGGCCGATGCGTGATGGAAGAAAATGAAAACCACGAGGCCGTACAGGGCGAGAGTTGCGAGTATGACCCAACGAGCCCGGATGACCAGTCCGGCCCGCTCCCGCGCCTCCTTCAGCAGTTCCAGCTCTTCGGTGGTGGGAACGTCGCTGGAGACGATGCTGAACTTTTTCAACCGGCTCATCAAGAACCTCCCGACCCACCCCCCTGCCGAAACCCCCACGCTGCCTCCCCATCTTGATAGCAGAGTCGGCCTTGCCTGTCCAATCCTTCAAACGGTTTGCGGAATTGATCCGTTACAGCAGCTCGCCCAGCACACCTCCGCGTCCCCTGCGTTTCGATTCGTACATCAACCGGTCTGCGACATTCAAGATGTTTTCCCTGTCCCGCGAGTCCGGAAGGCAGGATGCGTAACCTATGCTGGCGGTGAAGGAGATTTCCTCGTCCTTCCCCGTGTCCATGCGGACCTCCGAGATCCCCGCGGCGATGCGCGCCGCGATGGAAGAGGCCGCCCCGAGATCGGTTTCGGGCAGGATAATGGCGAACTCGTCCCCGCCGTACCGCGAGGGGATATCGCTTTTTCGCAGGTGCGCGCAAAGCACACCCGCGGTCATAAGGAGGATGCGGTCCCCCAGAATATGCCCATAAGTGTCGTTGACTCCCTTGAAATCGTCCAGATCCAGCATGAGGACCGAGAGAGGGCGCCCGTACCGGGCCGCTCTCTCCAGTTCTATGCCGAGCTTCTCGTGGAACGCGCCGTGGTTGTAAAGCAGCGTCAGTGAATCCTTCTCCGCAAGGGCCTTGACGAATCTGAACAGGTTCGCGTTTTCTATGGCAATTGCGATATAGGAAGCCAGCACACGCATGGTTGCGAGCGATTCCGCGTCGAACGCGTTCGGCTCGGAATGGTTGACGTTCAGCACTCCGATCGCCTTCCCCCGGGACATGAGAGGCACGCACATGAACGAGCGCACGTCCATCCGCGCCCCGTTGTAATAACGGAATTCGGGTGAGGACCGCACATCGGGGATATAGACAGGCTCCCCCGTCTCGAACACCCTGCCCGACACGCCTTCGCCGGGGGGGATCCTGAACTCCCCCGCGAGGCCGGCCGACATTTCCGCGCCGGCTCGACATATCAACATGCGCTGGTCCGGGTCGTACATGAGGATGGCGAAATCGTTCAGCCCGAGGGTCCCCATGACCCGCTCCGGGAGAATGCGGAAAATCTCGTCCGGGTCCAGCGTCCCGGCGATGGCGGTGGAAACCTCGTAAATGGTGCGGAGGTCCTGGATTTTCGCCTGGAGATGGACTTTCGTTTCCTCCAGATCGCGCCTCAGCGACTCGATCTGGCGCAGTTTCTCTTCACGCTTCCGGATTTCCACTTCGAGTTCCGCCTTGGTCCGTTCGCCCCTTACGGCGACGGCGGCGGCCAGAGGCGCGAGCAGGCCTGCATCGGAAGAAAAGGAAGTCCCCTCCGGGGCGGACGCTTGCTTGCCCCAACGCTCCGCGGGCCGGAAAATCCGCCGATCGAGAAATAAGAACAGACCGGCGGCCGCCAGCAGTTCCCCCGCGACGGCGGGCAAGGCGAAGGACCCCCACGCCGCCCCCCAACCGGAGTAAATACCCAAGGCCGCCGCGGTGCAGGCTACGATGCCGAGCACCACGCCTGCGAACGGAGCTTTCCAGCGTATCCTCACGCCGGAACCATGATTTCCCGACGACTGCATCATGAGAAATTACCATGATTTCCGCATGACGAGAAAGGAGGAAACCGGTTAATATGATTATATTTCCTTATGAGGTGAACCCATGACGGAAGCATCCGTTCCGGCGGATTGGCAGACCCGGTCCCTGGCGCTCCTGATCAACTTGATCCTTTTCATCACTTTATTCTACGGTCTCGGCGCCACTTACCATTTTTGGGGAGTTTTCCTTTCGATGATCTACATCGTTTTCCGGGACGGCATATTTTCCGGCCAGAGCATCGGGAAAAAAGTCATGGGAATACGCGTCGTCCACATGGACGGGCGGTCCATTTCCTTCGTGGATTCGTCGTTCCGGAACGTCCTGTTTCTCATCCCCTACGCGCTCCCGCTGGCGCTTGTCGTCGAAACCGCCGCGATGTTCCGCTCCCCTGACCGGCTGCGCCTCGGTGACAGGATCGCGAAGACACGCGTCATCCGCAAGGAAGCGGTGCCTGCGCTGGCTTAGTGTTCCAGTTAAAAAAATACGGTAACGCACCGAGAGCGCCGATCAGAACACGGCTCCGATCGTGAAGTGCCACTCGGAGCGGGATTCACCCTCGCGGCGGTCCAGCTTCCACCCGTAATCGAGACTTATAGGGCCGATCGGCGTTATGTATCGCAGGCCCGTTCCCGCACTTTCCCGAAGGTCGAACCCGGCGTCCGGAATCCCGCTGAACCATACGCTTCCGGCGTCGACGAAGAACGCCAGGTTGAAACCGTACTGCAACGGAACGCGGAACTCGGAGTTCAGGTTCAGCATGTAATCTCCGCCGGTCGGCGTGCCGTCCGTCGCGCGCGCGCCGAGGGAATCTTCCTTGAAGCCCCGCACCGTCGTCCGGCCCCCGAGGAAAAACCGTTTCTGGATCGGGACCTGCAGGGTCTCGCGCAAGGGACGGACGTACCCCGCACGCCCGGATAGAACGAAGCTGTTTTTACGGAATACCGGGAAATACCAGCTGGTCTGCCCCGCAAGCTTGTAATAGTCGACTTCGGATCCGAGAAATACCGACGCGAACTCCGCCGAGCCGGAATGGAACGATCCGCGCCGCGGATTGAACGGGTCGTCCCGCAGGTCGAGGACGAAGAGACCGCGGACCGCCGCTATGTTTACGCTCCCCTGGTCTTCCGGCGACAGGATGGCCCCGGGAGCCACGTCGAAGACATGGTCTCTCGACACCTCGTACTGGAGCGACACGGAGGACCGTTCGAAAAACGTCTGGTTTATGCTCGCCGTGAGGCTCGTCTTCCGAAGACTGAAGCTTCGTTTTATCGCTTCCTGGTGATAGCCGGTTAGTCCCCCCGTCCACTTCCAGCGGTTTCCGAGAATATACGGCTCGCGTACGTCCCACAGATACTTCTGCTCCTTCCGGCTGACGGTAACGTTGGTGGAGAACATGCGACCTTTCCCGTCGAGGTTCTTCTGCTTGGCCCCGACGAACCCGCGAGCGCCTGAATCGCTTCCGTACCCCCCACCGAATTCGACTTCGAAGAACAGCGTCTCCTCCAACTCGACGACCAGGTCTACGATCCCCTCCGACGGCCGTTTTACCTTCTGGACCCGGACGCTTTTGTAGAGCCCCGTTCCGAACACCGCCTGCTGGAACTTGAGCAGGTCTTTCTCGCCGGCCGGCGCCCCCTCGACTATGCGCACCTCCCGCAACACGACCACGGGATCCGTCAACAGGTTCCCGTGGATCACGACCTTTCCGAGGCGGTAGCGGGGACCCTCCTCGATATCGATCTGCACCGCCGCCGTGTCCTTCCCTTCGTCGAACAGAAGCCGGGTCTCCACCCGGACGTCAAGGTATCCGGAATCCCTGTAATGCCCCTCGACGGCTCCCTGGTCGCGGTCGAGTCCCACGTAATCGACGAATTTTCCTTCCCTGTTTCCGATGCGCGCCAAAAGCTCCTGGCGAAGGAAATGGTCGTTCCCCCGGAATCGGATCTCCCGGAGGCGGTAGCGGACCCCTTCCTCGATACGTATGGTCTGGGTTATGCCGCCGCGTCCGTCCCATTCGTTGTCTACGGCGGTGATCCGGGCTCGAACGAACCCCTCCTTCTGGTACAGGCCGATCAACGCCTCGAGGTCTTCGTTCCACTCCTCCTCGCGGTACTTTCCGGAACCGGTGATCGGGGCGAAGAATCCCCGTTCCTCGGTCGTCATCTGCTTCCGCAGCTTTTTCTCCGGGAAATTCCGGTTGCCCTCGAACCGTACCTTCTTCAGCCAGCCGGCGACGCCCTCCCGCGTCTCGACCTTGAGCAAACGGGCGCCGTCCGCCTTTTCCGTGACGAGGATATTTACATCGGCCTTCAGAAAATCCTTTTCCCGGTAGAAAGCGAGCAGGCGCTCGCGGACGTCGTGGATCAGCCCTCCCTCGCTCGTTTCCTCATCCCCGTATATTCCGGACGCATCCTCCAGTTTCGCTATCGAAATCTTTCCGGACGTAATCCACGAAACCTCGTACCGGCGCCCTTCCTCGATCCGGACCGAAGGACAGAGCCCCTCACCCCCTTCGCAGGAAAAGTCCTCCCCGGAAATGCGAACCGTAAGAAAGCCTGCTTTCTTGTAGGCGACCCGCAATTTCTTGATGCCCTCTTCCCATTTCCGGAAATCGAAGGGGTCGCCCGGAGACGTCCCGAGCAGTTCCAGCAGGCGTTCCCGGGGAAAAGACGCCGCCCCGGGAAGATTGAGCGCCGACACCGTGGCGGGGTCTCCCTCCCCCACGTCTATCTTCGCCTTTCCTGCGCCGCTGTCCAGGCTGCAAACGGCGGAGATCGAGACCGAAGCGGCGGTGAACCCTCTCATCCGCAGGGCTTTTTTCACGGCGGCTTCCGCCTCCCGGAAGTCACGATCCTCCAACGGTGCGCCCCTCCTTATGCGCGAAGCGGAGAGGATCTGCGCGGAAGGCACTTTCCTGTTGCCGGCGATTTCGATCTCGTTGATCGACGGGGAGGGGCGAAGGTAGAAAAGGAGGTCCGCCTTCCCTCCCTCTTCCCGCACATAGGCTGCGATCTCCTTGAAGATCGGCTTTTCGTAAAGCCCCCGGATGGAGTTCCGCACCTTTTCTTCGGTCAAGGTATCGCCCGGCCGGATGGCGACAAGACGCGACAACTCCTCATAGGAGATGAGGTAGGGCGATGCCACCTGGAAGCGGACCGAGCCGATGACGGGCGCGGTATTTCCTCGCACCGCGTCCGCCGCTTCCCCGAAACGGGGAACCAGCAGCAGGAGGACCGACGCGGCCGCAGCCAGCAGCCGCCTAATCCCGGCCACGAAGGAAATCCTTGAACTGCCTGTAGCGGTAACGGAACTTGATGTCGGCGCCGATGTCGCCCTGCTGCGTAGAAGTTGCGCTTTCCCATGCGCCCTGGAGATAAACGTTCTCCAGGAGCTTGTACTCCGCCGTGGCGCTGCTCTCGGCGGTCGTCCCGACGTTCGTGGACACCGACACGGACATCCGGTCCCCGAACGACTTGCCGACGATGAACTTCGGCTCGAAGGTCTTGGTCGAGGATGAAAACGCAGGTTCGATCGCGAACTTGTCGAGCTTCACGATACCGCGGATCCCCTCCTCCACCTTCCCCTTGTATGGGCCGAGCACGACCGAGGACGCCGCGGCAGCGCCCACCGTTCCTTCCGATCCCGCGAGTGCCTGCGACGTCACTCCCAGGGAAAGGAGACTCACGATATCGTTCTTGCTTAGAGGCGGATCGGAAGACAGGTCCACCTCGTATTTTTCCAACGTACCTGTCACGCTGACGATCGCGGTGACGTTTCCCTTTTTCGTTTCGGCGCGCGCATCCAGCCTGGGATTGTTGCGCCTCGGGTCCTGGAACTCGACGCTTACCCGCTTGAGCTCGTACCGGTTTCCCTGGTAATCGACGTGGCCCTCGATCACATCGAACGCCCCGAGGA
Organism: Deltaproteobacteria bacterium; assembly: GCA_016218975.1. Lineage (NCBI taxonomy): Bacteria > Pseudomonadati > Myxococcota > Myxococcia > Deltaproteobacteria bacterium. The sequence continues at coordinate 38,153 of JACRCO010000086.1, read as the reverse complement.
TGATGACACGCGATGCGTCCCCCACGACCTTGAACTCCCCTTTCACGTCCGCATCGGCGATATTGTTCTTGATCTTGATCGTCCCGTCCGCGATCGCACTGATGTCAAGCCGGACGCGGAAATCGGATTTATCCCGGCGGGCGGTCACGTCCGCAAGCCGTTTACGGAAATCCACGAGGGCCTTTTCGGGCCGGATCGTCTTCGTGTACCGCGCGGACTGGACTTCCGCTTCCCCCGTCACAAGGAAATCGTCGTACGGGCCCAAAAGCTCCACGTGTCCCTGCAACACGGGGCGGAAATCGTCCGGGTAGGGGAAGCGCATGTCGAAGAAGTCCGCCGAGAAGAAAAGCCGCTGATGCGCGTCGAAGCGTAACGGAAGTTCTCCCCTTCCGTCTATGTAACCGCCTCCGCTCCGCCCCTCGAAATGCTCGAAAACGATCTTCTCCCGGCTCAAGACCGCATCGACCTGCATCTCTTCGAAGAGCTGGCCGTACCCGCGGAAGGAGAAAACCCCGCCATCGAGGCGTCCTGAACCGACGAACGAGGGATCGTTCCACTTCCCGGACAACCGCAGGTCCAGCCGCATCACCCCGTCCAGCCGGTCGAAGACATCCGTGGCGAGACGGATGGCGGCAGCCGGGAGCTTTCCCTCGATACGGGCATCCATGTCCCCCTTCCACGATACCTTCCCGGAAATCTTCACGGGGTTGCCCGCAGCCAGCACCGTCCCCCCCGCCCAGCGGACTCCATCCGAAGAAAGCTGCGCCGAGACATCTCTCCCGGAAAAATCAAGCCCTCCGTTCCTGTAGTCGAAACGACGTACGGTGAGCGATCCGGTGGTCTTCCCGATCGCCGTGAGCGCCCCGGCGATATTCGCTTCGCCGGAAACCGCATAGCGGGTCTTTCCGTTCCCCCTTTCCTTGCCTTCAACCGCCGTCGCGAAGGAAAAAGGGCCCTCCATGCGGAAGGCATGCGGTTCCTTCAGGCTCACGGTGAATGCGAGCCTGGAGTCGGGACCTGCGGAACGGAATTCTCCCGTAACGGCATCTCCCTCATTTTTCCCGCTCGCAAGCAACTTGTCGAAGGACACACCGGCAACCGAAGGGGACGAAGCGGCAAGCGAAAACCGCAATGCGGAAACCGCCTCCGGCAGGGAAAACCTGTCGGATACGAGGCTCGCCGCATGCACGGTCCCTTCCGCGCCGATGTCCCACTTGCCCCCGGACGCCTGTCCCGGCCTTCCCGCGGCGGCAAGGAGGAATTGCGTATCCACGCCGCTGGCGGTGAGGGTGACGCTGGCCGGCCATTCTCCTCCCCTGCGTACGTCCGCGGCGATTTGGATCGGAGGTGTCTGCACCGAGATCGAGAACCTGCCCGAATCGGTTCCCATGGCTCCTTCCGCCGACACCCGCTCCAGCACCGAATTGTCGACCGACAACCTTGGAACGGCCGCGGAGATCCGGTCCAGCAACCAATCACCGGCTGAACGCCGGGCGGCAAACCGGACGGAGGCGGTCCCTTCCATGGCCGGCGCCTTTCCATGCGCTGCAATGGAAGCCGCCAGGCGAAGATCGAGACCTTCCATCGAGCCGGCCAATTCCGCCGACCCGTTCTTTCCTCCTCCCTCCATGCGAATCTTGCCGTCACCCAACTTTCCGCCGCCTGCCGCCTTCCATGCTACCCGCCCTTCCGAGTCGCTCCAGTTCCCGCTGATCGAAACATCCCGAAGGACCGCCCCCCGGCCCCGAAGTTCCGCCGCACGAAACGAGCCGTTGATCGCAACCGCATTCCCGCCGGCGGACACTTCAATATCTGCGCTGCCGGAGCCGGACAATCCCGGCAGGTGCCGCGCAACAATGGACGGATCCCTGCCGAGCGAGGAAAGCACGCCCGCTATCCATCGATTTCCTTCCGAAAAATCGATGTCCCGCACCGCCACCGCCGCTTCCAGTGCCCTGTGCGTAGAGGAAAGGGGGGACGCGATCGAACCTGTCGCCGTCACCTTCGCCGCCGGCGCGGGGATGTCCGCCACGAAACTGACGATTTCGGCAGGATCTCCATCGAGCTTTACGACCAGGGGAACCGGAGGAAACGACCGGGCCTGGAGTTCACGTGCTTCCAGCCGCATGGAGACACGGGGCCTCGTCAATGGCCCGGCAGCCTTCCACTCGCCCGCAATGCTCGCCCATGAGACCGGATCGTCCCATCCGTATTCCGCCGACCTTCCTCGCGGCAGGGCCAATTTCCCGTCAAATCGGATAGTCCGCTCCGCTGGGTCGATCTCGCCGCTCCCGGAGAGAACGGCTTCCCCTGCAACGACACGCGCCGCGGCGATCCGCAAGTCTCCTCCGTACCTGTATTCCGCAGTCGCCGCAGCGGAAACGGGCAGTCGGATCCCGCCGGCCCTCTTTCCTTCCTCGATGCGATCCAATCCGCCCGGAAATCGAACGGCAAGCGTCCCATTCACTTTCCGCCGGTCAGCGGAAAGCGCAATTTCCGCATCCCCCGTCCCCGAAGGGCGCCATGCAATGCCCCGCTCATTTCCCCGGATCGTCCCAAGAGAAATCCGCGCGAGGGAAAGCTTCGCTTCCCCCGTTCGGGCGTCCAGGTCGTAGACGCCGTTCCCCGCAAGCGTCCCGCCCGATACCTTCCCCTTGAGCGAGTCCACCCGCATTTTCCGGTTCGCCACGGAAGCCGCAAGATCCAATTCCACCGCGACATCCCCGGAAAACCGGCCATCCCGCAACACCAGTTTTCCAGTACCCGACGGGTCTTCCAGTCTCCCCGACAAGTCGACGGAAAGGTCGAGAATTCCTTTCTCCGCGAACCGCCTGATCCACGGCGAGCCCGGGCCGCCGGTCGATAACCATCTTGCAAGATCCAATGCCCCGGACAGCTTCACGTCGCCGGTATTCCGGTTGAGATCCATATTGCCGGAGGCCTTGAGGGAAATCGAAGGCCCCGACGCACGCATCCTGCGCACGCGAAGCGCTCCTTCCTGGTGGAACAGTTCCGTTTCCAGCGAATCCAACGGCCAGTTCGCGGATTCCGCGCCCGAAACCGCGATCGCTCCACTGCCTTCCTCGGCCTTCAGGAAAATTCTGGTACCCAGGAACTTGACATCGCGGATGCGGATTTCCCTGATTTTCGATTCCCATCGCGTGAGCGGCCCGAACGGCCCCAGCCGCGCTTCGCCTTCGAGGAAGAGGATTTCCGGTATAGACCCCTTGCGCTCTCCTTCACGAAGGCGATCGAACACCGGCCGGTTCGCCTCGCCGGCTATAAGGGAAAATTTACGGATGCGTATCCGGGAAACCGGAGAATCTCCGGCCAGAAGGCGGCCGGGGGAAAGGGAAACGTCGACGTTCCCGGCGCGCAGCAAGGGCGTCCCGGCCTTGAGGTCGATAACCTCGAGGTCCTCCAGCGAGACATGCGGGTATAGGAAATGGAACCGGAGGTTCCTGAAGGAAACCCGAAGACCGTATCTTGCGGCCTCCCGCCGGATCGCCTCTTCCGCCTCGCGCAGGCGGTCGGGGATCTCAAGGGTGAGCCGCCATGCACCGAAAGCCAGGAGGACGACGAGGAGGAGACCGCCCGCTGTCCACCACGCCCATCGCCTCGCCATGATGGTTAATTATAAAGGAATTCCAATTAAAGGAGGAGAATGGAGCGGGCGACCGGATTCGAACCGGCGACGTCAAGCTTGGGAAGCTTGCATTCTACCCCTGAATTACGCCCGCTTGACCCCGTTATTTACCACAGGTGCGCGTTGAAAAGCAACAACACTGAACAGGCCGTTGGGCATACGCCGGAATGGAACATTCGAGCTGCGGACATGAGGGGCGGGCAGCCGGAGTTTGGATGTCTCCACGCGGCGGCGTACGAAGCGCAGCGAAGCCATGGAGGGCGAGAGCAAGCTGAGTCGCAGGCGAGGAGCCCATGGAGGGGCGACGAGCCGTAGCCGCGGGGAGAGCATCCAACGACGGCAGGGACCCGGCCTCGTCGTGCGCAGTCAGCAGGTTGCCGTAATTTTGAAACCGTATATTTAGCGGCGGTACTTTTCAACGCGCGCCGCCACATCCATGTAATCCGGCGCCTCTTCGTGTATCGACAGGAAGATCTCCTTCGCCTCGTTCTCCCTCCCGATTTTCGACAGCAGAACGGCCTTGTGGTACCTGAGGTTCCGCATCTCGTCCTCGGCGAGAGGACCAGAGAGAAGGGCTTCGTCAAGCACGGTAAGCGCCGCCGGGAAATCGCCCTTCTCCGCATACGTGTCCGCCAGAAGGGAGGAGGCGCCGATGAAGAATTCGGGTTTCAGCCGCGCGTGCTGAAATTCACCGGCGGCTTCGTCCAGAAGCCCCATCTCCTTGTAAGCGATGCCGAGATTGTATCGCGCGGCGGGATCAGTCTCCCCGATTTCCTCTTCCACCTTCGCCTGGAGCTTCGACAGGGCATCCTTGACGATGCTTTCCTCTTCGCGGTACGCAGTCTCCTCCGCGGATGGAGGCTTCTCCGCTTTTCCGGCGACGGGCGAAGCCGGTTTTTCCGCCGGAGGAGCGTCCTTCCAGTCAAGCGCCGCAGACGCATCGGCGAAGGAAAGCACTTCGAGGGTAGTGGTGTCCCAGCCTCCGCGCACGGCATCGAGAACCCGCTCCATCTCCCGCGCTTCCTTGAGGTTCCCCCGCTCCAGCGTCTTCTCGACGATCTTCGCAAGGAGTGATTCGCCTTCGGCCGGCTTTCCGATCTTCAGCCACAGGAATCCGCACGGCTCCAGGATCTCCGGATCGTCTCCAGCCGCCGCGATCACCGCCGCCAGGCGCTCCGGGAACCCGGAAATCATCCGCGAGGAGACGACCAGCCCCGCCGCCTTCTTCAATTCGTTGATCGCTTCGTGCAATTTCCTCTGTGATCGAAGGATGTCCGCGATGAACAGGGAGGGAAACGGCGATTTCGACAGGCTTTCTCCCGCCTGCCTCAGGAATTCCACCTTCTGATCGTCGGACGGGAAAAGGCCCTGCCGCCCGATAACGTTCTCCAGTTCCCGCTCGGCATCCGCCGCAAGCCCCTCCTGGGCGAGGAGACGGATCAGCCAACGCAGGAATTCGAGGTTTCCCGGATCGTGCTTTATGATATGCCGAAGCACCGCCACGGCCTTGCCTGCGAATCCGTCCTTTTCGTACATAACGGCGGCGCGGGCAAGCTGATCCAGCCCTTCGACCACCTCCCCCTGCCGTAGAAGGAAGATGCCCAGTTTCTGCCGTGCCTGCGGATCCTGCGGTGCGGACTGGACTCTCTTCGAAAGGGATGTCCGGGTCTCCCCTTCCTTCGGAGGGAACAGTTTCTTGAAAGAATCGAGGAAACCCACGGCGTTTTTCCTTTAGCTTCGCTGCGGCCTGCTCGCGTCCGGAGCGGAAGCGGTCATGTCCTTCCCTTCGCGAGGAAGTTCGTCCATAGCCGCCCCTCGGTGAAATCGGTGTTGCTCATCATTTTCTTGTGCAGGTCCGTCGTCGTCTTCACGCCCTCGATCCGGAGTTCGTCCAGCGCCCTCCGCATACGCATTATCGCCTCGTTCCGGTCTTCCCCGTGGACGATCAGCTTCCCCAAAAGGGAATCGTAAGTGGGCGGGACGACGTAGCCGGGATAAATGGCCGTATCGACGCGAACCCCGAATCCCCCCGGAAAGAGGCACGATCGGATCGTTCCCGGCGATGGTACGAAGCTTTCCGGGTCCTCCGCGTTGATGCGGCATTCGATGGCGTGCCCGCGGAAGTGGATGTCCTTCTGCTCGAAACGCAGCTTTTTCCCGTCCGCGATGCGGAACTGCTCCCGGACTATGTCGACCCCGGTGACCGCCTCGGTCACCGGGTGCTCCACCTGGATTCGCGTGTTCATCTCGAGAAAATAGAACTCCCCGTCCGGCGCGTACAGGAATTCGACGGTCCCCACATTGTTGTAGTTTACCGCGGCGGCGGCATCCACCGCCGATTTCCACAGCCGATTGCGTGTCCGGGCCGGGATGAAGGGTGCAGGAGCTTCCTCGATCAGCTTCTGGTGCCGGCGCTGCACCGAGCAGTCGCGGTCGCCAAGGTGGACGACGTTGCCGAAACGGTCGCCCATGACCTGTACCTCGACGTGCCGGGACTGCTCGAAATACTTTTCGATGTAGACGTCAGCAACGCCGAATGCCGACAGCGCCTCCGACTGGGCGGTGAGGAAAGCGTTGATGAAGGATGCCGGGCTGTGCACGATCTTCATCCCGCGCCCGCCTCCGCCTGCGGCCGCCTTGATGATGACGGGGAACCCTATTTCCTTGGATATTTTCAGCCCTTCGTCTTCCTCCGTGACGGAGGTGTCGCTCCCGGGGACCACGGGGACCTTCACCTTCTGCACGGCACGGCGGGCCTCGATCTTGTCCCCCATCAGCCGGATCGCTTCGGAGGAGGGGCCTATGAATTTGACGCCGTAGTTCTCGCAGATTTCGGCGAACGCCGGGTTCTCCGCGAGGAAACCGTATCCGGGATGGACCGAGTCGGCATCAGTGATCTCGATCGCGCTCAGTATGGAGGGGACGTTGAGGTAGCTCTCCGCGCTCTCGGGAGGACCGACGCAGACCGACTGGTCGGCCATGTGCACGTGCATGGCGTTCCGGTCGGCGGTGGAATAGATCGCAACGGTCTTGATGCCCATCTCGCGGCAGCTGCGTATGATGCGTACCGCGATCTCCCCGCGGTTGGCTATGAGAACTTTATGGATCATGCGGCCGCCTAATCCAGCGCGATGTGGAACAGCGGCTGCCCGTAGGCCACGGGTTGTGCGTTTTCCACGAGGATCGCAGCTACCGTGCCGCTTGCATCGGATTCGATCTGGTTCATGATCTTCATGGCTTCCACGATGCAGAGCACCTGCCCCTTCGTCACCCGCGCGCCGACTTCCACGAACGGCGCGGCGTCGGGGGCCGGAGCCCGGTAAAACGTCCCAACGATGGGGGAAACGATCTCCTTCACGTTGGGCTTGGGGGCCGCCTCCTTCGCAGGCGCGGGAGGAGGCGGTGGCGGCGCGGCGGCCGCAGGGCGGACCTCGGCCACGCTTCCGCGGCGCACCTTCAGCCTGTTATCTCCCCTGGCCACTTCCAGTTCCGTAACGTCGGATCCTTTAAGGAGCTCCAGGATTTCCTTTATCTCCTTGAGATTCATGACGCCCCCTTCGCCTTTGCTATGCTCGTTCGATATATGATCCGGTGCGTGTATCCACCTTGATCCTGTCCCCTTCGTTCAGGAACAACGGCACCTGGACGACCGCTCCCGATTCCAGCTTCGCGGGCTTGCTGGCCCCGCTGACGGTATCGCCCCTGACGCCCGGCTCCGTCTCGACTATCTTCAGCTCGATGAATATGGGGAGCTCGATCCCGATCGGTTCTCCCCGGTAGAAGAGGATCCGGACCGGCAGGTTCTCGATCAGGTAGTTGCCCGCATCTCCTATATGATCGTCGTCAAGGTAGATCTGCTCGTAGGTCGACGTATCCATGAAGTGGCAGACGTTCTCCATGCGATACATGAACTGCATTTCGCGGTCTTCCAGGTCCGGCTTGTCGACCTTGTCGCCGCTCCGGAATGTGTGCTCGAGCACGGCGCCCGTCTTGAGGTTCTTCAGTTTCGTCCGGACGAAAGCTCCTCCCTTTCCGGGTTTCACGTGCTGGAAATAGACGATGACGTACGGATCGCCCTCGAACTCGATCTTGAGGCCGTTGCGGAAATCCGATGTCGTAAACATGAACCCTTCCTCCCCTGTCAGACCAGACGCGAACCCGTTTTGGGAAGATAGGTTATCCGCTCCCCCCGCGTCCCGGCGATCCTCAGCATGTCTTCCAGCCTTATCCCTCCCTCCCCCGGAAGGTACACCCCCGGCTCCACGGTGACCACCATTCCCTCGGCAAGCCGGTCCCCGGACCGGACGGAAAGCGAAGGGCGCTCGTGGATATCGAGGCCGACGCCATGACCGGTGGAATGAACAAAATACTTCAAATATCCCGAGCGGTCCAGAGATTCCCGCACGCGCCCGTCCACTTCGCGGCAGGGCGTTCCCGGGCGGAGAGCCCGGATTCCCGCGTCCTGTGCGCGCCGAACGGCGTCGTATGCCCGACGGATCGCGGAGGAGGGTCGTTCGGGAAGCAGGGTGACGGTCTCATCCGAGCAGTATCCCGCTTTCCTTGCTCCGAAATCGACGATGACCGCCTCCCCCGCTCCGATGCGGCGCGATATGGGCACGGCATGAGGCATCGCGGCGCGTGGGCCGGATGCGACGATCGGACGGAAGGATGTCTCCTCCGCGCCGAGCGCCTTCATCTTCCTCTCGATGTCGGCCGCCACCTCCGATTCGGAGCGCCCCCGGAACCCGCCGGATAACACTGAAAGAAGGGCGCCCGAGGCGACGACGGCGGAGTTCTCGATCGCCAGTATCTCCTCCCGATCCTTCCGCATGCGCAGCTCTTCGACGGGATCCGGCAGCGGCACCCATTTATTTTCGTCTTTTCGCGAGAGGAGCCTGAATTGTTCGACGGTCAGGTGCCGGGATTCGTATCCAATCCGGGCGGGGCGGGCGCGACGGATACGCCGGGACGCCTCTTTCCATTTACGGTCGGAAACGACGACTTCGGCACCCGCGACTTCAGCCCGGGACTGCTCTTCGTACCTGCCGTCCGTGAGGAACGTGGCCCCGCCGGGGGACACGAGGAGTATGCCGTCGCTTCCGCTGAAACCGCAAAGATAGCGGATGTTCGTGAGCCGGACGCAGAGGAACATGTCGATCCTGCGTCTCTGCAGGATCGAAACGAGCCTGTCGATGCGGAAACCGCCTGCCGGCAAATCAGTCCGCTTCCCGCAGGAGATGAAGTATGGCTTTCAGGGCGAGAACGTAACCGTAGCCTCCGAAACCGGCGATGCGGCCCGCCACCACGTCCTCCACCGTGGAGGTACGCCGGAACGGCTCCCGGCTGGCGGGATTGCTCAGGTGCAGCTCCACGGCGGGCATGCCGGCGTATATCAGCGCGTCACGGATGGCGACGCTTGTATGCGTGTAACCGCCCGGATTGATGACGAGGCCGTCAGCCTTCCCGCGGGCTTCCTGGAGCCTGCCGACGATCTCTCCCTCGTGGTTTGACTGGAAAAATTGCACGACGGCGCCTTCCGAAAGCGCCGCTTTCTTGACCGAGCGGCGTATTTCCGCAAGGGTCGTCTTCCCGTACACTTCAGGCTCGCGGAGGCCGAGCACGTTCAGGTTCGGGCCGTCGATGAACAGGATCCTGGGACGTCGGCCCGGCCGGTTCATAGCATCTCCTTCGCCCGCCGCGCCGCCTGGAGGAGCTGGAATCGGCACTTGCCCGGAACGGCGGAAGGATCGGCGACCAGCAGGATTATGTAATCCTCGTTCACGCGCGCCGCAAGTATCGACCCCTCGTCTCCGGCGACGCACACCTCCCTTGCGCTTCCCAGGCCGTTTTCGCACGCGATGCGGCCGGATTCCTTGAAGAACTGCGCCATCTCGGCGCAAAGCGCCGAAATATCCAGAGTCTGCGGCGAAACCTGCCACTCCTCTACCGGCAGACCGTCTCCGCCCGCCAGGGCTCCCCCCCGGATGCCGGGATTCTTCCTGTGCATCCCTTCAATGAGGTCCCGAAAGCTCATAGCCGTACTCCTTCGCGATCGTTCCGAGGAAGAAGGCCAGCGCGGTTTCGACCGCCCGTTCCTCTCGCGTCTTTTTCCATTCCAGCGCGCGTATGTCGCCCGGATCCCGCCGGAGGATCTCGTCGATGATCCGGCGTGCAATCTCCCTCTCGCCCTGGTCCCAGCAGACATCGGCCATGGTAACGGTAAGTACGGAGGGAGCAGGTTCCTCCGCGGATTCCTCTGCGGATTCCTCCGGAAGCTCGGCCGGACGGATTTCGAAGATCCCCTCGTCGAGGAGAATAACGTCCTCCAGAGGCGGCGGAGCCGCATCTCCTTCCGTGGAAACCGAGCCGATGAGTTCCCTTTCGATCTCCCGGGCCAGCCTCTGCGCTCCGGGATCGGCTGGATACTGGTGAAGCGCCTCCTTGATCGTTTCCCAGGCCGCGGAATATTTCCCGGCGGCGAGGTAGGCTTCGGACAGCAGCGACATGGCCCGCAGATCGCGCGGGTTTTCCGCGACCAGGCGTTCCAGCGATCGTATCGCCCCCTCCAGGTCGCCCCCTTCCATCCGCGCGCGCAACGCCTTTTCCTCGGCGGAATCGACGGACGTCCCGCGATCCCTCCTCCTTACCTCCTCACGGACGGCCGGAAGTTCCTTCCTGATCAGTGACAGGGGGATCCGTTTCAGCACGAAAGCTCCGGGTGCGGTCACCATCGGAAGATCCACGTCCGATACGACCCGCTTCTTGTCCGCCCCGATCGCGGAAGCGATCGCCTCGGACGCTATGCCCGGTTCGTCGAGGGCGAATCCGAATTCCTTCAAAAGCGAGCAGAGCCGTTCCTCGACCTCCCGGGGGGTGACTCCGAGACGTCGCGCAAGGACCGCTTCCCAGGCGAGCCCCATCGCAACCGCCTCTCCGTGAAGGAGGTTTCCGTATCCGCCCGCCTGCTCCATGGCGTGCCCCACGGTGTGCCCGAGGTTGAGGACTCTCCGCACTGAAGATTCCAGCTCGTCCTTTTCCACGATGGAGGCCTTGAAGGCGACGGTCCGCCTCACGACATCGCGCCATTCCCGCCCGGACATGGACCGCCATCGGCTTCCGATGGAGCAAAGCGTTTCCCAGAGCGCCGCGTCCCCCGCAAGGGCGCACTTGACCACTTCCCCCATGCCGGACAGTAACTGCCGGTCGTCGAGCGTCCGTAGGAATCCGTCGCCGATGAAGACCGCCCGCGGCTGGTGGAATGCCCCGACGAGATTTTTCCCTTCAGGCAGATTGAACCCCGTTTTCCCCCCGACGCTGCTGTCCACCTGGGAAAGCAGCGTGGTCGGCACCTGTATGTACGGGACGCCGCGAAGCCACGTGGCGGCGGCGAAACCTGCGAGGTCCCCGACAACTCCTCCGCCGAAGGCGATGACCAGCGAATCCCGGTCCGCGTTACCTTCCGAGAGGAATGCGTAAATCCCAAGCACCGTCTGCCAGTTCTTCGTCTCTTCTCCCGGCTCGACGGCATGGATGCGGTGGGAGATGCCGCCCAGGCCGGCGCGTATATCGTCGCCGTAGATGGCAGCCACGGTCCGGTCCGTCACGACGAACACCGATCTGCCCGGAAAGAACCGGCAGATCCACTCCTGGAGGAGCGGATAGACATCCTCCCCGAAAAATATGTCGTACGTCCGCTCGCCCAATGCGACAGTCAGCATGTCGGAGGTCATGCGCCTCCCTCCTCCCGGCCCGCGTGGCGGCCGCCTGACAGAAGCGCAAGGATGTCCTCGGCCACTTCCCGCGCCGGGCGGCTTCCCGTGGGCACGGTGAAATCGGCCAGCAGGTAAAAGGGGCGCCGTGCCTCCAACAATTCCCGCAATCCCTTCTCCTCTCCCGGGAGCAACGGGCGGGACCTGTCGCCGGACAGCCGCGCAAGGACGGATTCGCAGGAGACATCGAGGAAGAAAACCGGACCGTAGGCCGACAACATAAGCCGGTTCCCTTCATCCAGGAAAGCGCCGCCCCCTGCTGCGATCACCCGTCCCGGAACGGAAACCACGTTGCGTATCGCCGCCTTTTCCATCTTGCGGAACGCACCCTCCCCCGGGGAAGCGAAAATTTCCCGGATGCTTCGCCCTTCCGCCTTCTCTATCAGATCGTCGACGTCCACGAATTCGGCGTCCAGTCGCTTCGCGAGCATCTTCCCGACGGTGGTTTTCCCCGCGCCCATGAACCCGACTAGAACCGCTTCGCGCGGACCCTTTTCCCCGCGGCTCATCCCGCCCCGATATTCTTCAAGTAACCCGCATAATTATATTGGATTTCCTTCATCGAATCGCCCCCGAATTTCTCAAGGAAAGCGTCGGCAAGAACCAGGGCCACCATTGCCTCGACCACTACGGAGCACGCCGGGACCGCGCAGACGTCGCTCCGTTCGCGGTGGGCGGAATCCTGCGCCCAGGTCCCGATCTCTATGGTGCGAAGCGGACGGGATTGGGTCGGAATGGGCTTCATGGCCGCTCGTACCAGGATCGGTTCCCCGTTGCTCATGCCGCCCTCCACCCCGCCTCCCCGGTTCGTCTTCCTGTGGAACGGCAGAGTTGCCCTGCCACGTAGCGGATTCCCTTCGCTTTTCCCGGGGAATATTTCGTCGTGCACCCTGCTCCCGGGAAGAACGGAAAGCGCGAAACCGCCGCCGATCTCGACACCCTTGATCGCCGGAATGCTCATCACCGCCGCCGCCAGGCGGGCGTCCAGTCTTCTGTCCCACGACGCAAACGACCCAAGGCCCGGCGGGACACCCTTTGCGATCGTCTCCACCGTTCCGCCCGCGGACGTGCCTTTTTTCCGCGCCCTGTTTATCAGGCGTATCGCGCGGGCCTCCGCGCCGGGATCGGCCATACGCAAAACGCTTTGTTCCGCGCATACCGTGCTGTCCCAGTTCCCGGACGCTTCTCCCGGCACGCGGACGTTCCCGATGGAAAGCACGTGGCCGGCGATGCCGACGCCCAATTCACGAAGGAACATTCCCGCAATGGCTGCGGCGGCGACGCGAGCCGCGGTCTCCCTCGCGCTGGCGCGCTCGAGCACATTGCGGACGTCCTTGTGTCCGTATTTTAGGACTCCCGAAAGATCGGCATGCCCGGGTCTTGCGGTCAGCAGGGGGGGAATCCCCTTGCCTTCTCCCTCCTGCGACATCTTGTCGCGCCAGTTTTCCCAATCACGGTTCCTGATGAGAAGCGCCACCGGGCTTCCGAGCGTGCGCCCGAAGCGGACGCCCGACAGGATTTCCGCCTCGTCCCGCTCGATCTTCATCCGGTCCCCGCGTCCGTACCCGGCCTGACGCCGCGCAAGCTCGCGCCCGATTCTCTGCGCGCTTACAGGAAGACCGGCCGGCAGCCCCTCGACGATGACGACGAGCGCCGGGCCGTGTGTTTCTCCCGCGGTATGGAACGTCAACCTGCCGATGGCACACTCCGATCAAAATTAAATGGAGCACCCGGTCCCCCGCGACCAGGTGCTCCGGTCAATGCGAAATCTGCCGATGACCGATCAGGAAGTCTTGGCCTGCGCCGGCTCCTGCTTCATGATCTTCGGCGTTATGAAAATCAGAAGCTCCCGGTTTGTCGCCACGTTCGCGTCTTTCCTGAAAAGATAACCGAAGATCGGTATCTTCGACAGCCAGGGAACCGCTGCCCGGGATTCGTTACGGGTGATCTGGAGAATTCCTCCGATCACTGCCGTCTCCCCGTCGCGAACCAGCACGTTGGTGGTGGCCTTCTTCTTGTTGATCGCCGGCTGGCCGGTCGCTCCCACTTCACCTTGCGAGTCGTTCTTCGCCTCGATCTTCATGATCACGCTGCCGTCGGGGGTGATATGCGGCGTCACCTTCAGGCTCAGTGTCGCGTCCACGAACTGGGTGTTCGTGCCGGAAGCGGAAACCGTGGAATAGGGGATCTGGGTCCCCTGTTCGATAACCGCCTCCTTGTTGTCGATCGTAATGACCTTGGGAGACGAGATCACCTTCCCCTTTCCGGCGGCTTCCAGTGCAGACAGGGATACATCCAGGCGGAAATTGTTCGTGAATATTCCGAAACCGATCCCGCCTCCGGCGCCCTGCCCGACCGCGGCGGGGAGGTTTACCGCATAATTGGCCGTTTCGAACGGATTCGGTGTATTGGAGATCGGCAGACCGGACAGGAACGTCCCGTCCGCTCCCTGGATTCCGCTCACGCCCACCCCTGCTTTTCCCGTTGTTCCCTGATAAATGCCCCCCCAACGCACTCCGAGCTCCTTCGTGGCGTTGGTGTCGACTTCCACGATCCTCGCCTCGATCAGCACTTGCGGCGTCGCGGTGTCGAGGCGTGCGATCAGCGACTTCGCTTCCGCTATATTCTTGGCCAGGTCCCGGATCACTATCGTGTTGGTCCGCTCATCCACCTGAAGCTTCCCGCCCTCCGAAAGCAGATCCTTGATCTGAACCTGCAGGTCGCCGGCTTTCGTATAACTAATGGGAATGGTTTCCGTAATGGCCTCAAAAGTGGCTTTCAGCCTCTCCACTTCCTTCTGGGTATCCAGGCGGTTCTTTTCCTCCGCGCGCAAGGTCGCCAGAGGAGCGATCCTGACAACGTTTCCTTCCTGCTTCAAGCCGAGGGACTTCGCCTGAAGGACAAGATCCAGCGCCTGGTCCCAGGGGACGTTGACGAGGCGAAGAGTCACTTTTCCGCGGACATCGTCGGACGTGATTATGTTGAGGTTGCTGACTTCAGCGATGATCCTGAAGACGTTCTGCAGGTCCGCGTCCTTGAAGTCCATGGATATCCGCTGCCCGGTGTATTTTCGCTGACTGCCGGAATCCCCGCCGTAAACGAACCCCAGGCGAGGCGCCCCCGCGGCCGTCCCGTTGCCCTTATCGGCTCCCGCTTGAGGAGCCGCGGCAGCCTCAGCCCTGGGCTCCACCCGGGCGACCATGACGCCTTCCGCGGCGCCGGGGCCCTTCCTGGGGAAAGAGACGACCACGGCGTCGCCGCGCTTCTCCACCGTATATTCGGCATCGGAAGCGAAGGCCACTGTCACGTCTACCCCCGCCTTTCCCGCAACGGGCTCAACGCGGGTCACGGGAATACCGAGCTTGCGCGCATCGATCAGCCGCAGCAGCCCCTTCTCCGCCTTTGCGCCCGGGAAGGACAATATAACGCTCCCGGTTTTTTTACGTACCTGGTGGCTCGCTCCGCCCGCGACGGTGACCACGACGTTGGAGGCGTCAGGAAGGTCCTCGATGTCGATCCCGACGACGGCAGGGCCTTTGGCCGGCGGTTTCCCTTCCTCGACACGATCCATGCTGGTAACTTTCTCTTCCTGCCCCCCTCCCACGGATACGACGATCTTTCCATCTTCCGAAGTCACAAGGAAAGGAAGCGGGCGATCCTCCGGCGTTTCCACCAACAGGCGGAGCTTCTTTTCCTGCTGGGACAGTTTCACGGATTTGACCTGCGGCGTGCCGACTGCGATCTCGGATGCGGCGGTTCCCTTGTTTACCCCCCAAATGTCAACGACTATCCGGAACGGGTCATTCAGCTTGAAGGAATTGTAGTTCTCTATCTTTCCCTCGAACCGGGCCTCTATATTGGTGTAGTACGGCGTGCGGGAGACCGTGACATCCTTTACGGCTCCTCCGGGACCGGCCGGCGCTTCCTTTTCGGCAGCACCAGGCACGGAAGGGACTGCCGCGATGATCGCCAGCAAAACAAGGGCGACCGGCCATGCCGGTATGCGTTTCCTTGCCCGCGTGCCCGGGATAACGTCCATTTTCAATTTCCTCCTGCGCTCTGTAACTTCAGTGAAATACGCCGAACGACCACCGCACCCGTATTGTCCCGGTGTTCTTCCTTCACCACCATCTCACCGTCGGAAATCTTCTGAACGGTGCCGCCTCCCCGCCCGATCTTCGTCCCCACGGTAACCGTGTATCCTTTCCCTTCGGCGTCCTCCACGAGCGCGTATGCCGCCTTGGGACCCCATATGACCCCGACGAACTTGAGTTCGCCAAGGTCGTACCGCTGCAGCGGGGGAACGCCCTCCATCCTCGCCCGCACATCTTTCGGCTCCACCTTCACGAACGGCACGAACGGATCCCTCTTCCCCGCGGGGCTGTAAAGGGCCGCCGCCGGTTTTACGGCCTGGTTATCGAGCGGCTTCGCCCCCTCCGCCGGCTTGGGCTGTTCCTTGGGAACCATCTTTTTCACGACTTGCTGCGGCGCCTGCTCCTCCTTCGCGCATCCGGCCGTGCCTACCGCGCACAGGCCGAACACCGCCGCTATTGCAAGAATAGACCGCGCGGTCATCCAGGTCATTTCGCTTTTCCTTTTCCGGCTTCGGAAGCTTCCTGGGGCTTCTGCTCGAGGAACCGGTACGTGGTGGCGGTGAAGGACACGCTGACCGACATATGGTTTTCCCCGGCCGGTTTAGGATTGCTGAAGACAATTTCCGAAAGATTCACGATGCGGGGCAGGTGGCTCACCTTGTCGGCGAAAAGGAGATAGCTGTGGAAGTCGCCGCTCACTGCGATGGAGACCGGGATCTCGGCGTAGAAATCCTTCGCCCCCTCCTTGGCGGGAGCGAACTTGATGAATTCCAGCCCGGACTCCTTGCCCAGGTCCGATACGTTCTTCAGAAGGCTGGGGATCTCCGCGGAGTTGGGAAGCTGCTCCAGCAGAAGGCCAAGCTGCTCTTCGAGCCTGCTGACCTCCGCCTTGAAGGAAGGCAGGTTTTTCGCGATGTCGGCCTGCATTTTGATTACGGCGTCCAGTTCGTTCAGCTTCTTCTGTTTATCGGCTTTTTGAACCGCCAGTTCACGGTGGTAGAGATAGTAATATCCCGTCACCATCAGCATGCAGACAAGCACGGCAAGGAACACTTTCTGCTTCGGCGGGACTTTAGAGAGATCACCCAGTTTCAACGCCATCCCGACACCTCTTCCCGTTCCCCGGTCAGCCGGGCATCATCTCGAACGTCAAATTGAATTTCATCAACTTGACGCCCATGACCGTCGTCTGGTCCGCCGATCCCAATGCCACGTTCTGAAAACGCCCGCTTTGACCGAGCGCCGTCATGAAGTTGGCGATCGTATGGTTGTTCAGGGCGACGCCCGAAAGGGAAACCTGTGTGCCCTTCATTTCCATCCTGTCGATCCAGCATTTCTCGGGTATGGAAGCGGAAACCGTTTCGAACACCCTCATCGGGAGCGTCCTCCCCCTCTGAAGGTTGGAAATGATGTCCACCTTCCGCAGAAGTTCCGCCTTCCGGAGCTTGAACTTCTCGACCTCTCCTATCTCCTTTTTCAAACGCTCGATCTCGGCGTTCTTGCGGACTATATCGGTCTCCAGTTCCTTGATCCGGTTGGTCTCCATCCTGTGGAACATGAACAGCCCCGCAAGGATGAGCAGCGGCAGGACGAGATAGGCGGCATTTATGTCCAGCTCCTTGCGTTTCTTCCGTCTCCCGCGGATCAGGTTTATGCGGATCATCGGCGATCCTCCAGGTTACGGAGCGCAAGTCCTATCGCTACCGTCGCGGCCGTCGTATTCCGGGACACCACCGCAGGATCCACCAGGCGCTCATCCACCGTCAGCCCTTCGAAGGCGTTGAAGATCTCGACTTCGACGCCGATCTTCTCGGCCATCATTTCCTTCAGGAACCGGGATTTCGCCGCCCCGCCGGTCAGGAACACCTTCGTGACAAGCCGGTCCGGGTAAGTGGCCGAAAAGAAGTTGTAGGAGCGCTGCGCTTCCGTGGCGAGGACGCTGGAAACGGTTTTCATGACTTCCGTCAGCTTCTCGGCGCGGTCTGCGGCATCCTTGGCCCCGACCTTCAGCGCTTCCGCCGTCTCGAAGCTCACGGCAAGCTGTTTCTGGATCTCGGAGGTGTACATCCCCCCTCCCATCGGCACGTCCCTCGTAAACAGGGGGACACCCGAATGGAGGATGTTGACGTTCATGAAGGAAGCTCCGACGTTTATCACCATCGGGACCTGCTCGTCGGAGACCGGATGGCAGAACTCGAACGCGTTCCCCGCGGCGATGGAGTCGATGTCCACTATCGACGGGGACAGACCGGCATCCTTTACCACGGAGATATAATCGTTGACCAGGTCCGTTTTCACGGCCACGAGGAGAACGTCCATCCTGGAAGGATCGTCCTTGAGAGGCCCGATCACCTGGAAGTCTATCTTGACGTCCTTGATGTCGAAGGGGATGTACTGCTCCACTTCCCACTGGATGGACTCTTCCAGCTTTTCCGGAGTCGTGGTGGGCAGGACGACCTTTTTGATTATGACCGAATGCCCGGAAAGGGAGGTGGCCACCTCCTTTTCCCTCACTTTCAGCTCGCGCAAGGCAGTTTTTATTCCTTCGATCACGGAGGCATGATCCATTATGGCCCCGTCTACGATTGCATCCGGCGGAAGGTGGAACACCCCGAATTTCTTCACGCCGTATTCGTTCCCGGCAGCCTTGATATGTGCAAGCTTGATCGAGCTTGAGCCTATGTCCAGGCCGATCAGGTCTTTCGATCCGAATATCGCCATCGCCATCCCCGCGATCAGTCTTCCTTCTTGAAGACTTTGTCCCTGTCGGACAACTGGAGCCCCAGGGACAGTATGATCTTGCGTTTCGTATCCATGCGGCACGCCATTCCCTTTTCCACCCGGTCGATGGTCAAGACCGACACGCCGGCGCGCCGGGCCAGCTCAGCCTTGCTCATCAGCAGCCCTTCCCTGATTTTTCGGACATTATTGGCTTCCAGTTTAGTCCTCTCTTTCGTCGTTTTCATCATTGGGACACCAACCCCCCGATCGGAAAAGGCGTTTGAATCGCACCCGTGCGGGCCCTGGGCAAAATCATACCTCCCTGTAAGTTTAAGTCAAGCGATTTTTAACTGAATATTAAATTAGCATAATTATACTAAATTATGATCAATTCAAACCGATGATCAGTTCAAACCGTAAGCCTTCGCCTTGTATATCAATGCCGGGTGGCTGATACCCAAAAGCTCCGCCGCTTTCGGCCGGTTCCCCCCGGTGCGCTCGAGTGCAAGCCGTATAAGCTGCTTTTCGACTTCCCGGATCGCCTCCTTGAGATCGGGTCGATCCAATGGTACGGGAACCTGTACGAGGTAAGAGGGGGATTCCCTCCGATCCACCGGGGTCCCGCGTTTCCAAATGGAAAGCAGTTCCTCGCGGCTGACATCTCTACCCCCCGAAAGAAGGACGCAACGCTCGATCAGGTTCTCCAGTTCCCGCACATTCCCCCTCCAATCGTATTCCCTCAGGGTCTCAAGGCTTTCCGGCATGAGGGACATTGAGGGCTTCCCGAATTTCTGCGAGAAACGGCCGAGGAAATGCTGCGCAAGCAGCGGGATATCCTCCCTGCGGTCCCTTAATGGAGGAATGTGGATCCGTATCACATTCAGCCGGTAGAACAGGTCTTCACGGAACCTTCCGTCCGCCACCTCCTGCTCCAGGTCCCTGGCGGTTGCGGCGACAAGCCTGATGTCGACTTTCCTGATTTCGGTGTCTCCAAGCCGGCGAAGTTCCCCTTCCTGAAGCACGCGGAGCAATTTGGCCTGCAGCGGAAGGGAAAGCTCGCCGATTTCGTCCAGGAACAGCGTCCCGTCGCCCGCCTTTTCAATGAGGCCTTCCCGGTCCGATTTCGCATCCGTGAACGCGCCTTTGCGGTGCCCGAACAGTTCGCTCTCCAGGAGATTTTCCGGGATCGCTCCGCAGCTGATCGCCACGAACGGCCCCTTTCCCCGGCGTCCGGCAAAATGAAGCATCCGGGCCACGAGTTCCTTTCCCGTTCCGCTTTCTCCCGTGACGAGAACCGTGGCATCGTAATCCTTTACCTTTTCCACCATCCGGACGACTTCCGCCATGGCCGGGCTCGCGTACAGCAGGTCGTCGGGCCGCGGCGCCTTTACGACTTCGCTCCTCAGGTACTCGTTCTCCCTTCGAAGGGCCTCCCTCTCCCGGGCCTTCCTGAGCGTCAAAAGGATCTCATCGCTCATGAACGGCTTGGAAACGTAGTCGTAAGCGCCCGATTTCATCGCTTCAACGGCGGTTTCGAACGTTCCGAACGCTGACATCATGATCACGGTGCCGCGGATCCTGCGTGCGACGATCTCCCGGAGCAGCTCCAGTCCGCCCATTTCCGGCATCCTGATGTCGCAGAGGACGAAATCGAACGCCTCCCTCTCGAGAGCATGGAGCGCCTCCTTTCCGTTTCCGGCTTGCGCAACCGCGTATCCCTCGGAGGAAAGGATTTTACCGAGCACATCGCGCATCCCCGCTTCGTCGTCGACCACCAATACCCGGTCAGACATCCGATTCCCTTCCGGCGGCCGCCGCCGCACTTGCAGCCGGACTGACGGGAAGGACGACGGTAAAGGTCGAGCCCTTGCCCTTCTCGCTCCCGGCGCGAATTTCACCCCCCGCCCCTTCCACGATGGCGCGTGATACAGACAAGCCGAGGCCCGTCCCTTTACCCGGTTCCTTTGTCGTGAAAAACGGATCGAATACGATCTCCAGGTTTTCGGGGCTTATCCCGCCCCCGGTATCCGAGATCGACACGGCCACCCCTTCGGACTGGGCCTTTTCCCGCCCCCCGCGCAGCGTAATGACATCCACATTCGATGGATCGGTGGCGCGCCTTCTTACGTCGCGGGCAGACCGCGGAATCCACGGCACGACTTCGAAGGTGCGGATCCGGAGCGTTCCACTATCTCCCATCGCGTCCACCGCGTTCAGAACCAGATTCAGAAGGACCTGCTGAAGCCGCCCTGCGGAAATGCACGCACGGCCGACCTCCCCGTATTCGACATCGATTTCGATATTACGGAACATCTTCCTGAACGAGAGAACATCCAATGTTTCGCGCACGGCGGCATTAATGTCCGCCTGCGCCTCGCCCTCGATCCCCCCCGGGGAAGCCACCGACAGTAGTCCGCGGACTATATTCTCTATTTTCCGCGTCTCCTCGACGATCTTGCCAAGACATTCCTCACGCTCCGCCCTGTCCACGGAAGTCTTCCCGAGGTACTCCGCGTACCCTCTCACCGCCATCAGAGGGCTTCCCACTTCGTGCGCGACACCGGCGGCCAGCCGTCCGACCGTCGCCAGCTTTTCGGAACGGTACGCGTCGAATTCGGCACGTCGGGCCTTTTCCCTCGCCGAAAGCATCGCTTCGACCATCCGGTTGAACGAGGCGCCCAGCTGCCCCACCTCATTCCCCGGGTATTCGTCCGCCCGCAGGCCGTAATCACCCGCTGCAATCTTTTCGGCTACTGATGCAAGGCGCCGCAAGGGGCGCACGACCGAACGATCCATGAGGAACGTCCCGAACAGGACCATGACGATTATATCCGCTCCCACCAGCAGGCCCGCGATCCTGACGAGGTGCCGCGCCTCCTTTACGACCCCGGGCGAATAGAACCGGACACGAATTCCCCTGGCGCGATCCGTCCCCGCGGCAAGCGGAAGAGTCACATCTACCGCCGGATGGACGGAAAGTATTCCGCCGGCGGTTTCGCCTGCCGGTTCGACGATGACGCCGTCCGCCGGAGGGCCTTCGGGAAGCAGATCCACCCCCTGCACATAGGGCGATTGACCGGAAACCGCCCCCGGGATTCTTGCCATGCCGGCGACCCCGCCTTCTCCCGCCGCTTCAACGGAGCTTCTGACGGCGTATGCGACCGAAAGCGCCGCCTCGGCATGACGGCGTTCCATGCTGAGTTCGATGGCTTTCAGGGAAAAAAGGGCCAGCAGGGAAAGGGAGCCGACGGCGATAAGCGTCAACTGGATGACGACGCCCGTCCGCACCGAAACGTCCCGTTTCAACCGGACCGCCCGGGAAGGAAGTGGTTTGACACGCGGCGCACGAATATTAGAATAACAAAAACGGCTCTGGGAGGGTGACGTGACTCATCCCGTGAAACGCCAGCGGTTCAGAATGATCGACAGGGAATTCCAGATCGGGCTGGCCTGGCGAATGATGATCGCATATCTGTTTTTTCTATTCATCGGCGTCGCCCTCATGTTCGCGCCGTCGGTCCTCCGCCTGGCGACGGGAACGAAGACCG
The DNA here is from genome assembly GCA_016218975.1 of Deltaproteobacteria bacterium. NCBI lineage: Bacteria > Pseudomonadati > Myxococcota > Myxococcia > Deltaproteobacteria bacterium. The sequence goes on along the minus strand of JACRCO010000086.1, from coordinate 16,375 downwards.
ATGAGCTGGTTCCCGCAGCCCGTGAATTTCTCGTCCTCCATGACAGGATTTGGCCGGCGGTCCTCGCCACCCTTGCGGGAGTGTTCGTTTATACGCTTTATATCAGCCATCGGGTCGCCGGTCCGATATACCGTATCAACAACATCCTGAAGCAGCTCGCTTCCGGAGAATATCCGGAAAAGATCTCGCTCCGCCACGGCGATTTCTTCCACGAAACGGCGGAACTCCTGCAGGACCTTTCAAGGAGACTGGCGGAAAAACGCGACAAGGAGACCCGAAACTCTCAGGATCAATAACCCATGAGGAAACCCCAGAAAGTCCCGCCAAGGAACCGGGCGATCACGGCCGCAGCGCAGAGATAAGGGCCGAACGGGATAGCGGTCTTCAACCCATCCTTGCCTTTCCTCATGGCGATCAAACCACCCGCCGTTCCCAGCAATGAACCGGAAAAAATGGCCAGCAGCGCCCCTTTCCATCCGAGGAACGCGCCAATCATGGCTATGAGCTTGATGTCGCCTCCTCCCATTCCTTCCCTGCCGGTCGCCTTTTCGTATGCGACCGCCGTCGCATACAGGATCCCGCCGCCGACCACGCCTCCCAGCAGGCTCCCCTGCCAGTCGCCACCGGGGAGGAAGGAGAGGAGAACGCCTGCGGCGAGCCCGCCGAGGGAAAGCTCGTCGGGGATGATCCGGTGATCGATATCGATGAAGGTAATCGGCACCAGGAGGGAAAAGAAGACAAGATCGCGGAGGAGAGTGAATCCCATGCCGTCGAAATGGAGAAGGAGCGCGTAACCGGCGGCGGTTATCGCCTCGACGAACGGATACCGCAGGGAGATCCTGATCCCGCATCCCTTGCACCTGCCGCCGAGAAAAACGAAACTCGCAAGGGGGATATTTTCCCACGGCCGTATGCCGCGGCCGCAGGCGGGACAGCGGGAGCCCGGACTGACGATAGACTCTTCGCGGGGAAGCCGATGGATAAGCACGTTAAGGAAGCTGCCGATGCAGGCGCCCGCGACGAATGCCAGGATAGTGAGGGCCGTCAAACCGCGATCCCCTTCTTCATCAACAGTTCTTCGTATAAACGCTCCTGGGCGCGGACCATTTCCCCCTGGTCGAACTCCCGGAGCAGCCGCGCCCGCCTGGACAGGGGATTTACCTTGAGTTCCCCCGCCAGCAGCCCCGAAACGCGGTTCGCGAGTCCGGCGACGTCCCCCGCCTGAACCAGGAAGCCGTCGACGCCGTCGTCGATTATTTCCCGCGTTCCATCGACCGCAGTGGCGACGACGGGAACGCCGGAGAGAAGCGATTGGGGAACCACCTTCGGCAAACCCTCCCAACGCGACGTAAGGAGAAAGACGTCGAACGCGCGCAGCAGGTCCGGAATTTCATCCCGCCAACCCGCGAGGACGAGACTATCCGCGAGCGATGCCTTTTCCGCCGCCCGCTCCACCTCCCGGCGAAGTTCACCGTCTCCCACCATGACGAACCGGGCGGCCGGGATCCGTTCCCGCACACGGCGCGCGACCTCGATGAAATCCAGCGGGGCTTTTTGCGGCTTGAATACCGCTACCGTCCCCACGACGGGAACATCGCCGGGAAGACCAAGGAGGCGCCGCCCCCTTTCGCGCGATCCTTCAAGAAACCTGCCGGTTTCGAATCCGCTCCTGATCAACCGCGCCTTGCCTGACGGAAAGATCCCCTCCCGCACTCCAGTCCGGATGTTTTCCTCGGAAACCGCGACGAATGCGTCCGTCCAGTGCGATGCGGCGCGTTCCAGACCCACCAGCAAGCTCCGCAGGCTTTTTCGCTGGCCGTCATGGAAACCGAAGCCGTGAACGGAATGAAGGACGACATCGGCGCCTGCCGCCCTCGCGGCGGCCCGCCCGAGGATACCCGCCTTGGAACTGTGCGTGTGCACGATGAGGGGGATTCCTTCCATCCGTCGTTTCTCCTCACGCAGAATCCGCCTGAGCGAAATGAAGGCTCGCGCATCGCACGCGGGACGGATTTCACGCACGAGGGAATCGACCTGCCGGAACCTTATGCCCGGGATCCTCGCAGCCCTCGAATCTAGCATCCCCCCCTTGCCGGCGACAAGGACCCTGTCGAATCGTTCCGGATCGAGGTTGGCGACGGTGAAGAGCGTGTTCTCCTGCGCGCCCCCCCACTCGAGGAGCGTAATGACGTGCGCAACGCACGCGCGCTTCCCATGAAGGGACCGGCCTTCCACCGGCTGCTTATCTCATCCGCGCGGCACGAACCGCTTCGCGGGCGGCGCGAATGCCGTCCGCCATGGATTTTTCCATTCCGTAATAGTCCCATGCGCCGTACCGGCCGGCAGGAAAAACCCCGTGCCGCCCGAACTCACGCGCAAGGAGGGATACGGCCCCCTTTCTTGCTCCGTCGAAGCGGACATAAGCCGGATCGAGCATCACGGGATGGAGTTCCTCTATCCTGCTTCCCTCACTGAGCACTCCCATTTTCCTGAGCCCGCGAAGGGCCGCCTCGACTTCAAGCGTCACGTTCACGCGAGCGGAGGACGGGAAGCTCTTTTCGACGAACATCGAAACGCGGCCCGGGGGGGCAGCCGAACGGGAAACGTTCGATAGGAATCCGACCCGGAAGAACGGATAGCTCCGCTCGGGGACGTACACCCAGTGCCCCGGCGCCATGCCCGGATTCCTGACGCCGATATTGATCGCGAGCACTTTCACCCAGGAAAGGGAATTCGCGGCCCTGCGCGCCCGAGAAGGAATGCCGCCGGAGAAGGCCGCCATTCGGGGAAGCGGGACGGTGGAGACCGCCGATCGAAACGGAAACGACTCGCCGCCGGAAGCATACGCAACCTTGCGCCTGAGGTCGATCCGCTCGATTTCGACCCCGGTGCGCAACCGGCTTCCAATGCCGCGTCCCAACGCCCTGGCAAGGCTCCCGATCCCCCCGCGGCGGGGATAGTAAAACTCCGCGTTGTACCCCATTCCTTTATGAATTCCGCCCGAGGCCCCTTCCAGCAGGTCTTCGAACCTTGGAACAGGCACCGACCATCCAGTCCACTCGTGACCCAGCTTCGAAAGCGGTGCCCGCCACATTTTCCTGTTATAGGGATAAAAGAAAGCCTCGCACATCGCCTTTCCGAATCTCCTTATGAGCCACTCCGCAAGGTTCCCGGGCGTCCCTTCCCCGGAAATCGCGTCCCTTATCCTCTCGGAGGCGAAATCGGCGAGGCAGCGGCGGACGAATGCGGGGTCGTGCCCCTTGAGATGAACCTGGAAGGGATACGGCGTCAGCACTTCCCGGAGCCAGACCCTCGCATCCCTCTCCACCTTTTGCCAGGGAACGCCGGGGACATCGAGAATGAAACTTTTCGCGGCAGGATCGGAAAGGTGGAGGAAGTGTCCGCTCAGGTCGAAAGCGTACCCTCCGGAGGAAAACGACCTGCACCACCCTCCCGGCTCGGCCTCCTTCTCGAGGACGAGAAACTCCGCTCCTGCCGCCTGGAGGGCCGTCCCGGCGGCCAGTCCCGTCACCCCTCCGCCCAATACCAGGATCATACCTTCCGCCCGCTCTTACAAACTCATGTCGATCTTCTTCAGCCAGGCCGCGACCGCGAAAAAGAGTCCCGCGATGGATGCGTAGTATGCAAGGGACACGGCGGGGCGAAGATGCATCGCCGCGATCCCTATTGCCGACGACAACGCCGCCGCGAAGCAGCTCCAGACCACCGTCTGCGACGTGGACAGCCTCCATTTTCTGAGCCGCAGGCTGAAATGGTCCCGGCTGCCCGCGAAGATGGAGGCGCCCCTTCGTACGCGGAGCCAGGACACGAAAGCGATTTCGAACAGCGGGACCGCGAAAACGGCCAGCGCTGTCAGCCATCCCATGGGATTCCGCAAAGTGTAGTCGCATTTGACGGCAAGGCCGCCCAGCAGGAATCCGAGGAGAAGCGATCCGGCGTCGCCCAGGTAGATTTGGGCCGGCGGCCGGTTGTAACGGAGGAATCCGATGAGCGCCCCCACCAGCGATACGCAAACGATCGCGCCGATCGATTCCCCCTGCAGTAAAAATATAACGGCCATCGCAGCTGAGGAAACGCAGGCGACCCCTCCCGCAAGCCCGTCCATCACGTCGATGAGATTGAAGCCGTTCGTCATCACGATCATCCACAGGAACGTCAGGGCGATGCACGCAAGCGGAGGCATGAAATCGATTCGAATCCGTATTCCGGACTTGATCATGAGGAACACCGCGACGACTTGAACCATGAGCTTGATCCGGGGAGAAAGACCGCCGAGGTCGTCGATGAGTCCCATGAGAACGACGAGGGTGGATGCGAGGAGCAGCCCCATCAACTGGTCGCTGAACCGAAGGAATATAGCCACGGGAATCAGGACGGCGCTGTAAACGGCGAGGCCGCCGAAATAGGGAACGGGCTCCTTCTGCGTCTTCAGCTCCCCGTCGGGCCGGTCGAGCACGCCGAACTTCCGCGCCGAATCCCGGAATATGGGAGTCAGGTAGAGAGACAGAAGAAGGGAAGCGGTGAGCGAGGCTGCGCACGAGGCTGCGACGGCCAACACCGCGCCTCCGGTCATTTGAGGTCTTTCCGTGAGAACAGGAGACAGGCGACGCAGAGCACACCCGCGAAATAGCAAAAAAGATAACCGGACGCCGCCCATAGAACGCCTGCCGAACGGACCTTTTCATAAACCACTTCGTTCTTCCAGTTGAAGTTCTCGAGGTTGGGAAGGACGTAAAAGAGAATCCTGGATATGGAGCGCGCGATTCCCGACGAGGCGCGTTCGCTGAAAACGAGCAACTCCCCGGTGACATGTCCAATGAGGAACATGGAGAGCGTGAAAATGGCGCTGAGCACCGGCGTAGTGAACGTAGAAAAGAGAGAGGCAAGGCAGATGAGCGCAACGAGCTCCATGTAGATCCCTGTTGAAGCGATGAAGATACCGGTTTCCGGCGCCCTGCCGTACGCGGCGTGCACCAGGAACAACGTCACTGACATGACGAGAGTCGTGAGCGCAAGCGTCAGGGACAGTCCGAAAGCCTTTCCGATGATAAACTCCCACCTGGGAACGGGTCTCGAGAGAATCAGGTAGACCGTTTTCCGGTCTACTTCCTGGCTGACCAAGGTAATTCCGATGAAGACGGCCATGATCACGCCGAAGATGTGGATCGAGGCAAGCCCGACGTCGGCTATAATGCGGGTCAGTTCCCCGACTGACAAGTCTGCAAGGAAGTAGGTAAGCATTATTACCAGAAGAGCAAACGCGAGAATCGCGTAAAGAATTTTGTTCCGGACCGTCTCGCGGAACGTGTTCGCGGCTATGGACAGTATCCTGTTAACCACGCCCCCCCACCCGTTCCACGTAGATCTCTTCCAGGTGCTTCTTGACGGGAACGCACGATACCACCATGGACCCCGCCCGCCGGAACCCGTCGATCCACCGGTTCGCTTCCTCCACGCTTCCCGCCTTCAGGACGAAGGTGTTGCCGCGAACGGCGCCTGCGGCGGGAGGCAATCCGGCCGCGGAAATCCACCCGGAGGAGGGAACAGGGGAAATCACGATCTCGACGTACTGAACGCCTTCCCCGCCCATCAACTCCTCTACCGAGCCTTCCGCCACCTTGCGTCCCTTGTCGATCATGATCACGCGGTCGCACAGCGCCTCGACGTCGGAGATGATATGCGTGCTGAAAAACACCGTCTTCCCCGCCGCTTTCAGTTCAAGGATCAGGTTCCTTACATCCAGCCTCCCCATGGGGTCGAGACCCGACATCGGCTCGTCGAGGATGACAAGCTCGGGATCGTGAAGAAGCGCCTGTGCAAGACCCAGCCGCTGCATCATCCCCTTGGAGTACTTCCGGATCGCCGTCTTTCCGGCCCCCTCCAGTCCCACGCGCGCCAGCATCGACCGGGAGCGCACGGCGATAGCCGTCTTCCTCATGCCGCTCAGGCTCCCGCAAAGCCCAAGGAACTCCACACCGGTAAGATATTCATAGAAGTAGGGCTGCTCGGGCATGAAACCGATTCGCCGGTGAAACTCCGGCCTCCGCCCGATCCGTTCCCCGAAGACGGTAACCTCGCCCTCATCGGGGAACGAAAGGCGGTTGACGATCTTGATGGTGGTCGTCTTCCCCGCTCCGTTGGGACCCAGGAACCCCACGATTTCGTTTTCGCAGACCGCGAAGGAGAGGTCGTAAAGCACCCTGTGGCGCTTCCTCGTGAAGCCGACCGGGTACGACTTGGAAATCCCGTCGATGCTCAATATCGGACGGACCGTGGTCATTTCCCCCTGAACACCTTCAATCGCGTACTTACCCTGTTCGACCTAACCTTGCCTTCGGACGTTATGATATACCTTCCTCCGTTCGGCTCTCTCGGAACCGACGATATCATGCCTGTCGACACGAGATCCGAAAGACGCTCCGGAGCCCTTCCTTCCCGCCGCCTGTACTCCTCCGCAGCTCTTTCCAGCATCTGCACGTCACGCTCCACAATCACTTCGCGCATTCGACGATCAAGCGTTTCCCTGCGGGCGGGATTCGTCTCCTGGTCCATCATCCTTTCCAGAAACGCAAGCGCAGTCGCGGGCGCCCTTCCCTCGGAAAGCATCCGCGACGCCAGCAACGGCAAGTATGGGGCGCTTCCCGGAATACGCGACGCTTCGAACAACGCCTCGCCGCCACGGACGGGGTCGCCAAGGGAAAAATATCGAATGTAACCGATGTAGAACGGAATCCTCCATTCCGAAGGGTGGTTTTTACGACCCCGGGCAAGCACCTGGAGCGCAGCGCCGGTATGGTTCGGCGAATCCCCGAGGATCATCCCGCCGAGAAGGTAGGGGACCGTGAACCTGGGATCGAAATTTATGGCGGTGTCTAGAAGAACATAAAGCCGATCGTAGTCGGCACGGGACATACTCAGGGCCCCCGATACCTGCACCGCCTTCAGCCAGACCACGTCTCCCAGGAAATTCCCGAATCCGAACGCGAGCGAAGGCCGGCGGCTGAGCTCCTCCAGAAGACCGGATTCGGCGTGCGGACCCGCACTCGGTACGGCGGATTTCCGTTCCAGGGCGATATGGGAGGAGAAATGGACGGATCCCGCGAAGAGGATGAGTGACGCAATCCACCCTGCCGCTCCCCTCGAATACGAAATCGAACGTTCTTCCGCCAAACCCTTCCTCCGAACCTGCTATCGCGTTCGGATTTTATCATTCTCCCGCGAGATGCGGCCTGAAATGTCGCTTTCGAGGATTTCGACGCGTTGCCGGATTGCGTCCCGGTCCAGTTCCACGAATTCCCGAAGCGAAGGCTCGAGCGATTTTCCCTCAAGTTCCATGGACAAGGCAATTGCTTTTCGGTAAAGCTCCGCGGCTTTCCCGGGATATGCCGATGCCTCAACGTCGGCGAGCATTACGTAGGCTCGAACGGCGTTGGGCTCGACGGCAATCAGCTTTTCCAATATATCGCGCGCGCCCATCTCCATGCCCGAAATTCGAAGAACGTCGGCCATTCTCATTTGCGCAACGATGTCGTTGGGATTCCTCTGCAGGCTTTCCTCAAGCGTGGATATCGATAATGACAGCAATCGCCGCCGGGACTCCCCGTCCGGAAACGTTTTCGACAACTCTCCCATCAGAAATCCCGCCTGGGACAAATGGTATGGATTCCATGGGCTCGCGGAAATCGCTCTCCGCTCGGCATCGACCGATGCCGCCAGGTGTTGCGGATGCCGGCTTGCAAGGAATCTCCGGTAATGCACCGACGCCACAGCGTCGGGGTAGCCGGAGTTGAGAGGATCAATGCGGCTCGCTTCCGAAAAACCCTCCATTGCCCTTTCCGTGTCGCCTTTCCGGAGAAATTCCACGCCATCCGCATACCGGCGATGCCCCGCAAACGTCGCTACGGAATACGCAAGACACGGGAGCAGAATAAGCGAAATGCCCGACTTGATGACCGGGGAAACGGAGATGCCTCTCCGGGGGCTTCCCATATTCCGGTTCGCCAGCAGGGCGGTACAGGCAGCCACGGGCAGGGTTATGCCCGGAATATCCAGGTTCACGTCGAAAAACGCGTGGATCATTGCGGCCAGCGGAATCAGGGACAATGGAAGAATGCGGTCTTCCCTCCGGCTTTCCCGCAGAACAAGAGCAAGGACAGACACGGCCGCCGTCGCCGCAAGGAAAACACCCGGGAACCCAAGCTCCGAAAGAAACCCGAAGAACTGGCTGTGTGCCGTATCCGCGGTTTTCCAGTACCGGAATACCGCCCCTTCGATCGGATCCCGGTAATGAAGCCAGAAGAACTTGAACCCGCCGAGGCCTGCGCCAAGCGGATGGTCAAGCGCCGTCCGCACCGCCGCCTTCCATATTTTCCAGCGGCTGTACGCGTACGGATCGACCAGGGCGGAAAATCGCGGCGCTGCCACGGCCGCAAGGATTGCCGCGCTCGCCGTCGCTCCCGCCAGGAATCGGTATGCATTCCTCCCCCGCAAGGCCAACAACAGGAACAGGAAGGCCCCGGCAATCACCGGAATCATCGCCCGCGACTTCGTAAGAACCACGCTGCACGCCATCAGAAAAGCGAAGGCACCGAATACGAATATTCCTGCGGCATTGCGCCTGTCGACCTCTCTTTTCAGGAAGTGTACGGCCGCCGCTACCCCGAAAAGGAGAAAGCCGGCCAGGTGATTGGGATTGGCGAACGATCCGCTCGCACGCCCGGGCTGTCCGTAGAGATACTGATATGACGCCCAGGCCGACTGCACGATTCCCGCAACCACCATGACAAGAAGCAGGCGCTCCGCATGCTTCCCCGTGTCGCCCTCCATCCATTGCACCCGAAGCAAAACGTAAACCGACGCCGCCGCCAGCACATTCATCGCATACTGGAGCGCCGACCACGGATAAACCGCCCAGGTTGTCGAGAGCGTGACATAAAACAGGAAAACAGTTACGGAGATGTCGACCGGCAGCCACAGGGGATATTCCTTTCGGGAACGCCAAAGCGCGACCCCAGCCAGGGAAAACGCCGCCAGCCGGATGACGAATAGAGAGACGGGGGTCTCGCCGCCGTGCGCAACGGCCGAGAAGAACAAAATGAAAAGGATCAGGGACGAGACGCCCCCGATCCTCTTGAGAAATCCTTGCGTGCTACTAGAGCCCAGTCGTGTTGTTGACCAGCGAGTTTACGTCGTTTATGGACCAGGTGTCCTGTGTGCCGCCGGTGCTGATGTTGCCCGCCGCAGATGCGGTGAAGGCGTTCGAGGCAAAACCCGGCGTTACAACAAGGGTCTGTGTGCCGGTAAGGGCAGTGGTCGCCGGCTTCATGAGGTCGGTATCGGCAGCGCCACCGGTTATCGGAGTGGTCTGGATCGTATACCCATAAATACGTGTCCTGCCTACAGGAACCCAACTCACAGCGGTCAAGTTGCCGTAAGTATTCTGTTCACCAAAGTACGATGTCTCCGCCGTGTAGATCCCCTTCAGGTTCGTTTTCGCCTCGGACTGTTTTGATTTCGCCTGGAACTTGAGGAAGTTAGGTATCGCGATTGCCGCCAGGATGCCGATGATCGCCACGACGATCATCAACTCGATCAGTGTGAATCCCTTTTTTCCGATCCGCATGGTTTTCTCCTTTCCCGCGGGTTGATTGCCTTTCATCGAATCCGTCAAAAAATCTTGCAACCGCGGTGCCAATTCAAGACGAAAGGTCATCAACCGTATTCTGCATATCTTTTACATCATTTATGTGCCATACGTCAAAAGTTGGATCGTTGTCGATATTTCCCCATGCTTTTGCAGTGAAAGAGCTGCCGGCAACCGTGGCAGGCACTATCGGCGGAGAAGGAGCGGTCGGTTCAGGATTCGCAAGTATGTCCTTGCCCTTATATTCTGCTCCACCTAAAAAATACGTGTATTGGCATACTCCCTCGGGTTGCCAGCGAATTGTCGAAAAACTGTCTGAAAAATAATTATATTCACCGTACCAGGATAATTCGGCTTTATAGATCCCTTCCAGGTTGTACCTGACCTCGGATCTCCTGCTTTTCACGATGAAATTCATATAGGTGGTAATCGCCAATGTCACGATAATCCCGATAATCGCGACGATTATCATAAGCTCAACCAGGCTAAAACCCCTTTTATTCCCGGTCATTTTAGCCCCTCGCTGTTTCCCGGAATATTCCGGGATATTTTATAACGCATAAACCATGCCATCTACTCGATCCCGTGCTTGTCGAGCCGATATCGCATGGAGCGGAAGGAGATATTCAATAATTTCGCGGCTTCCGTGCGGTTCCCTCCCGACCGTTCAAGTGCCTTCAATAAAAGTTCTTTTTCGAGGCGGTCGACCACGGTATCGAGGGAACTTCCCTCGACGTCGAACGCTTCCGGTATGAACACCGCAGCTTCACCGGCGGAACTGTCAATTTTTGTCACATTTTGAGGGAGGGAAGCAATCGATATGACATCTTTTGTCTCTATGATCGTCGCCCTTTCCATGATATTTTCCAGTTCCCGCACGTTCCCCGGGTAATCGTAGGCAAGCAGGGACCGCATAGTTCCCCCGTCCATCCGGGCTATCGGCTTGCCCATCAGTTTCGCATATTTATCTAGAAAATGCTGCGCAAGAACGGGTATGTCCTCCCTTCGCTCACGCAGGGAGGGCACGACGATCTGGATGACGTTCAGGCGGAAATACAGGTCGTCGCGGAAACGCCCCGCCTTCATCTCCTCTTCGAGCTTACGCTTCGAAGCGCACACGATCCGGACGTCGATCGAAATGTCCTCGTTGCCGCCGATGCGCCTGAAAACCCGCTCCTGGATCGCCCGAAGCAGCTTGCTCTGCATGTTCGCCGGGATTTCTCCCACTTCGTCGAGGAACAACGTACCCTTGTGTGCTGCCTCGAAGAGCCCGCGCTTGGTTTGAACGGCGCCAGTGAACGCACCCCGCATGTGGCCGAAAAGCTCGCTCTCCATAAGCGTTTCCGGTATAGCGGCGCAATTGATCGCTATGAAGGGGGCGTCCTTTCGTTCGCTCCGGGCGTGCAGGGCGGAGGCGATAAGCTCCTTCCCCGTGCCGCTTTCTCCCAGGATCATCACGTTGGCGTTAGTAGGGGCGACCCGATCTATGAGCTCGTAGACCATGAGCATCGCTTCGCTGCGCCCGACGATCCCTTCGAAGGAGGATTTCCCCTGTATTTCCTGGCGGAGCGCCCGGCGCCGCTCGACGGCGGTTTCCCTGCTGGCCAGCGCACCGCGGATAAGGTCGCGCAGATCCTGGTTGTTGAACGGCTTGACGATGTAATTATAGGCCCCGAGCTTCATGGCTTCGACGGCGCCTTCGATCGTGCCGAAAGCCGTAAGCACGATCACCTGGGTGGATGGAGACATCTCGATCGCCGCGCGCAGGATCCTTAACCCGTCGTCCTCGGCGGCCATGCGCATGTCGGTGATTACGAGGTCGTATACGTTTTCCCGAATCGTTTTCTCCGCCTCGATGCGTGAGGCGGCGACGTCCACCTCGTATCCTTCCTTCTGGAGGAAAAGCGTAAGGAACTGCCGCAGGCTTTGCTCGTCGTCCACCACCAGGAGGCGATGTTTCAAACGGTCACTCCCCCGCCGCGGTTTTTTTCGCCTTGTTCGAACCGCACCCCTTCCGGGCGCAGACGATCTCGGTCAGGCCGCCTTTCCGGACCCTCTCCGCCATAGCTTTATAGCCGCAAACGGGGCATTGCCCCGGAACGAGGCGGCTCCATGATGCGAAGCGGCATTCGGGAAAACGCGAGCAGCTGTAGAAGACCTTTCCCATGCGGGAAGTCCTCTCGACGATGTCCCCTTCTTCGCACTCGGGGCAGGCGACGCCGATCGGGAACGGACGGCTGTTCCGGCAATCGGGGTAACCGGAACAGGCGATGTACCTGGCACCCTTCCATCTACGTATCACCATCGGCTTGCCGCACTTGTCGCACGCGACTCCGGCTTCTTCGTCGGGAAGTATCTCTATCTTTCCCTCCGCGGTCTCGCGGAAATTGGCGGTATTGCGGCACTCGGGGTAATTCCGGCAAGCGAGAAATTTCCCTGCGCGCCCGAATCGGATCACCATTTCCCCGCCGCATGCGCTGCAGGAGATTCCCGTCGCGATCAGCTCGTCCTTCACCATCGGCATCGAGAGCTTCGCCCGCTCCAGTTCCTCGGAAAACGGCCCGTAAAAGTCCGTAAGCGCCTGGGTGAATTCCCGCTCTCCCTCCTCTATCTGGTCCAGCTCTTCCTCCATCCGGGCCGTGAATGCGACGTCCATGACCTTGGGAAAGCTTTCCTCCAGCAATCCCGTGACGACCCGGCCAAGCTCCGTCGGATGGAACCTGCCCTCTTCGAGCCGGGCATAGCCGCGGTCCTTTATCGTCTTCACGATGGACGCGTACGTCGAGGGGCGGCCGATCCCCTGATCCTCCAGTTCCTTGATAAGCGAGCTTTCGGAGAAACGCGGAGGCGGCTGGGTGAAATGCTGCGCCCCGATCAGTTCCTTCAGGTCAAGGCGATCTCCTTCGGAGAGAACCGGCAACAGGTTCCCTTCCGCCTTTTCCCCGTCAGTCTCCCCGTTCTCCCCGCCGTTGCCGCCCGAAGCGTCTCCTTCAGAGGCGCCCTGCCCCGCCTGCCGTCCGTTGCCGTTGCCGCCGTCCTGGTACACTTCGAGGTATCCCATGAATTTCGGCACCGACCCAGTCGCCCGGAAGAGGTAGCCGCCGGCGATTCCCCCCTCGGGGTCGCAGAGGATGTCGATCGCGGTCTGCTCGAATTCGGCCGGCGCCATCTGCGACGCCACGAAGCGGTTCCAGATCAACCGGTAAAGCCGGAGTTGATCGCGGGAAAGTATCGACTTGAGCTTCTCCGGAAAGTGCTCCATCGAGGTGGGCCGGATCGCTTCGTGGGCGTCCTGCGCGGTTTTCCGGTTACGGAAAACGTTCGGCGCCTGGGGAAGGTACGCTTCCCCGTGCGCCGCCAGGACATATTCCCTGGCCGCGCTCACCGCTTCTTCCGCGACCCTTACGGAGTCGGTCCGCATATAGGTGATCAGGCCGACGAGTCCCTCCCCTGGGATGTCCACCCCTTCGTAGAGGGACTGGGCGACCATCATCGTTTTGTACGGAGGCATCCTCAACACCCTGGCCGCCTCCTGCTGGATCTTCGATGTCGTAAACGGCGGGGGGGCGGAGCGCCGGCGCAATTTTTTCCTGATCTCCCGGACGACGAAGGGGCCGTTCTCCACGGCCTTCCTAAGTTCCAGGGTTTCCCCCTCGCTCCTCGGCCGCACCTTCTCGCCGCCCGCTTCCACAAGGCGGGAGAGGAAGGGCGGGGGCGACTCTCCCGCGAGGCGCGCCGACAGGGACCAGTATTCCTCGGGAACGAAGGCGGCGATATCCCCTTCGCGGCTGCAGACGATCTTCACCGCCACCGACTGCACCCGGCCCGCCGAAAGGCCCCGCCTGACCTTGGACCAGAGGAGCGGGCTAAGGGTATACCCGACGAGCCGGTCGAGGATACGTCGCGCCTGCTGGGAATCGTACTTGTTCCGGTCGAGAGAGCGCGGGGCCGCCATCCCCAGCGTGATTCCCTTCTTCGTGATTTCATGGAACAGCACCCGCATGATCTCGGCAGCCGGTTTAGGCGCCGCCTTTCCTTTCTTCTTCTTCTTGCCGTTGTCGGACCGGATGGCATCGGCGATGTGCCACGCGATCGCCTCACCTTCCCGGTCGGGGTCGGGCGCAAGGTAGACGGTTTTCACGGAGCGTGAAGCTTCCAGGATTTCCCCCAAAACCTTCTTGCGGTCCTTTATGACTATGTACCTGGGCGTAAAACCGTTCTCGACATCCACCCCGAGCCGGCTCTTCGGCAGGTCCATGACGTGCCCCATCGATGAAAGAACCTGGTATCCCTTGCCCAATATCTTCTGTATCGTCTTGGCCTTTGCGGGCGATTCGACGACGACTAGCGACCTGGCCATTCTTCCTCCATATCAATAACGGGAGATCCCTCCCGGTGATTCCGACGCTTTTTTATAATAATCCCCCGCTCCTCTTTCAAGCAATTTCGCCATCTCCATTTCCAGCAGGCAGGGAAGCAGCTCTTGCGGTGGGATGTCAAGGGCCTCCGCGATATCGTCTACTCGCCGCGCCTTGTCGAGGAAATCCATTATACGGCGCTCCCTGCTTCCACTCGGCGGGACCGGTTGGATCCAGCCGAGCGCGGCGACAACGTCTTCAGCCCCGGTCACCGGGATTGCGCCGTCCCGGATCAGCCGGTTGCTGCCCGCCGTATGGGCGTGGATCGGGTTTCCCGGCACCGCCATGACCTCTCTCCCCTGTTCGAGGGCGATGCGGGCGGTAATCAGGGCGCCGCTGCGGGCAGCGGCTTCGACGACGACGACGCCCCGCGAGACGCCGCTTATGATCCGGTTCCTCGCCGGGAAACGGTAAGGCAACGGCTTGGTCCCGGGAGGATATTCCGAAAGGAGTCCGCCCCGGCGCAGGATCCGCGTTCGCAGTCCCGCAGCCTGCGGAGGATAGACGATGTCGACGCCGCAACCGAGTACCGCAAGCGTCGTTCCGCCTCCTCGAAGGGCGCCCTCGTGAGCAGCCGCGTCGATTCCCCGCGCCATTCCGCTCACTATAGTCCATCCGGCGCAGGCCAGGTCCGAGGCGAGCAGGCCCGCGAACTCGACTGCAGCATCGGTGGGGGAGCGGCTCCCGACGATCGCCACGGAATTTTCGAGCGCGATGTTCCCCCCCACAAGGAAAAGCACCGGCGGAGCGTCGGGAATGCCGCGCAACAAGGGAGGGTAATCCCCGGAACCGAAGGGAACGATCCGGATGCCGCCCCTGCAACATGCTTCGCGGATACCCAGCGCTTTTTCCCCCGCCCGGGTAGAAGTGAGCGCATCGATCCCTTTACGGAGTATACCCTGGAGGTCTCCCCCCTCCATTTCGGGAAGGCACGGATATCGGCTCTCCTGCCGCAGCGAGCGGAGATGCCGTACCGTAAAGCCCTCCACCTGGCAGAGCCTGAGGAGGATATCGAGAGAGGCTGATTCGAACGGCATCGGATCGGACGCTTCCATATCGTCTTCCGTCCGATCAAAAGGCGTGCCGGAGACGAGCCCGCCACCTTCGGCCGGCTCTCCTACCGCAGCCCCGGTCCCCCCCGAACAGCCCTGGCGCCGGCGGAAAAGGATTGCCGGCTCTTCAAGATATATCCCGTGGAAAAATCTCGCGACACGCGGACGATGACGGCCTCGGCCACTTCGACGGGGACACTGGTCCCCGCCCCCGCGCTGCCCTCGAGCGACCTGCCCCATTCATCCAGAACCAGGAAAACGTCCCCCACGGCGACTCCGGCGGCTGCTCCCCGGTCCAGGAAGATGAAATTACCGTCCGCCAATTCCTCGTTTTCCCATTGCCCCGATATGATGTTCGCTTCGAGCTTGTCACCCTTCACGCGGGACAACACTACCGGAACGTAGGAGGGAATCTCCTCGCGGAGGATATCCTCGCGCAAAAGGTCTTCGAAGGATTTCCGCACGATCCCGGCCGATTCGCCGTCCTTCTTTCCCAACGACTGAATGAGTCCCACAAGATACACGGCGTATCCGGAAACGGGACGGTCGCCCGGTGCGTCAATCGGACCGCGAACGCGATACACGCCGAGGAGCTGCCCGGACGGAATATCCTTGCCGAGCTTCATATACACGGTGTCTCCGTCGGAATACGCCACTTTCGGCTCATCCCCTCCCCGTATGCGCCCTATGCCGGCCTGCGCCTCTTTAACGAATTCACCTGCGCGCACATATTCCGACGGGGAAATGGCAAGCGTCGGCGGCTTTACGGCGGCGCCCCGCCCGGCGGCGGTCGCCTGCGGCTTCCCGGCGACGTCGGCGCCTGCGGCCCCCTCTTCAGGGGCTCCCGTCATCGGCAGGGCGATTTCCTTTCCCGGAGGCAGGAAGATTACAAGCCTGATTCCGGGATAAATATAGTGCGGATTCGTAAGGAAACGGTTTTTCTCCCAGAGCTCCGGCCATTTCCATGGGGACCCGAGATACTTCGCGGAAAGATCCCACAAGGTATCCCCTTCGGCGACGGTGTAGACCAGCCCGTCGGGATATGCCGCCGCTCCCGCGGCAGGGGTGGCGCCCTCTTCGGCAGGCGCCGGGCCGGGGATCGAAAGAAATGCAGCAAGCATGACTACCGCCAGGAACGCCGCCGGCCGTGATTTCATGATCCACCTCGCATTCACCGGATTAAGGTGAGTTAATTATATCTAATTTATACTAAATATTGCTCATTATGATAAAAACTACCG
>JACRCO010000085.1 GCA_016218975.1 Deltaproteobacteria bacterium | reverse complement strand
CCCCGGGCCGATGGTGTTGTCCCACCATCCAGCGTGCTTGTCCTCGGCGGAATATTTCCCCGCCGCGTGGGAGTCCCCCGACAGCGCATGCAGGATGAGGATGGCGTTCGTCTTGTCCTTGTTCAGCTTGCCGTAGGTTTCATACGCGAGAGTGACGGGACCGAGCCGGCCCCCGCCCTCAAGCGCCATCTCGTGCGGCGGCTCGCAAAAGATGTAGAACTTCTTTTTGACCAGCCCGGCCGGGCCGGTTTCTTTCCTGTGGGGCATCCCCTTCCCTTCTTTCCGGGGTGAGATGATCCGGATGTAACTTTTTATCCTAACCGGAGAAAATGCCGCATTCAACAGGGGATTTGTTACGGGACACGGAGAAGGCGGTCAGCGGGCTCCGTTAGCAAGCTTCGCCAGCCTGCGCAGGATGATCGCCGTGGCCCCCCAGATCGTGTGCTGACCGTAGTCGAAGAAGTAGACCCGGTGCGGTTCTCCCCGCGATATCGACTCCGCGTAGCGGTATCGTTCGAGCTGCCCGAAGATATCGAGCGGGGCCTCGAAAACCTCGGCCATCTCGAAATCGTCCAGCCGGAACGCGGCGCCGGAAGATAACCTTGATACGAACGGCTGGATGCAAAAACCGGTCACAGTGAGCACCGGGTCCATCGAACCCAGGACTTCCACGTCGCGGCGCTGGATTCCCAGCTCTTCCCTGGCCTCGCGAAGGGCGGTTTCCAGCAGGTCCGGGTCCTCTGGGTCCCTGCTCCCTCCGGGAAAGCAGATCTGCCCCTTGTGGTGCGGCACCCGTTCCGTCCGGCGCGCGAGCACCACCGTCACTTCCTCTCCGTTCGCGCGCAGCGGTACGAGCACCCCAGCGGACCGCAATCCCTCGGGAGTCGCGATCCGCATCGTCGAGGGCTTCAACAGCCCCTGCAGGCGGGCGAAAAACCCGTTCTCTATCGCCACAGCGCCACCTCGGCGACGTCCCCCGCCATGAGCTCGATCGAGAATTTCATGGGGCCCGCATCGATGCCGCGGAGCTTCTCGACAGCCTTTTCCGTCGTCGCGTGAGACAGGATCAGGTATTCCGGCCTTTCTTTTTGCGACCCCTGGCGTTCGATCCGGGATAGGTACGGGTACCTCGTACGGACCGCCTCGATGAAAGTCCTCTCGTCGAGGTTCGTCCCGCGAACGAACCGTATCAGCAGGGAGCTCTTCGCGAGCGCATAGCCTTCCGTGTCGAGTTGCTCCTTGAGGACGTCGAGCCGGATGCGTATCCGGCGATACAGGAGCAGGTCGCGGTTTCTCACCGCGGTTTCCTGTGAAACCACCTCCAGCAGGCGGGGGAAGTTGAGCCGCTCCATCAGCAGGTCGATGGAGTCCTTCCCGTATCGAGGTGTACGTATTTCCATGCCGTACGGAACGGAACAGGATGGAGGCCGGTCCTGCGAATCCAGGGAATATCCCAACCGGGAAAGGGCGAGCTTCAATGCCTGCCGCCGCAGGTATTCCTCGCCTTCAGACCTTGCGCGCGCTATCGCTTCAGGCCTGCCGGATTCCTCGGGATCGAGAGGGCGGAACCACTTGCCGTCGCGGTATACGCCGCAGACGGGCGATGCTACGTCCATGTCGAATACCGCCTCCTGCACGTTCTCCCGGAGCGGCTCGGCCGCATCGGCCACGGAAAGGCACGCGCAGAGCGAAAAAGACGAAGCGAGGATCAGGGAAGAAATGCGCCGCATGGAATTCCGCTCACGGTTGCACGGCTCTCTTTTCCAGCACGATGAATTCGGATCGTTCGAAACCCAATGCCCGGAAGAAACCCACGAGACCGGCGTCGTTCCAGTTCACCATCGTCAGCACTTGTTCCACATTGTGATTCCGGAAGTATATCCCGAGTTTCTCTATAAGGGCGCGTGCGACCCCTTTCCCCTGGCAGTCCGGGTCCACGCCCACGATCTCGATCCACCCGCTTTTCGGGATGGCGAATTCCCACCCGCGGATGTCCCCGAGGACGAATCCGACGACCGTCCCTTCCGACTCCGCGACAAGGCACCCGAGCGGGTTGCGCGCGAGCAGATCGATGATCCGTGATTCCCATTGCGCCTCGTGCGGCCGCCCTGTGATCTTTTCGTTGATCTTGAGGATCGATTCCGTATCCTGCGGGCTCATCCGCCGCACCGTCACGTTCATCGTCTCTTCCTCCGGTCTCGCAGGTAATTCCGGACCACGTCGGCAAGCACCGCGGGCCTTGCATACCCTCTGAAAATGTTTTTGAACGAATCGTGCCCCGACACAGCGTTGAAGAGGGCGTCGTGGATCCCCTGGTCGACCTTGGCCATCGACAACACCGTGCCGAGAGTTCCCGCGGTCTCCCCGAGCCGGCAGAGGTTCCGCATCCACGTCCCGTATGTGTAATCCTCGCGGAGAGGCGCCGTCACTTCCTCGTAGCGGCGGAAGGACGAACGGGAAATCCCGTGTTCCACGAGCGTCTCGGCCGCCATTATCCCCGTCTCCATCGCCATGTTGATCCCCTTCCCCTTGAAGGGGCGAAGCCATCCCGTGGCGTCCCCGACCGTGAGATATGAGTCTCCCACCGCCCCTTCCGCGGGAGCCCCGGGAAACTTCCCGCGGAACACTTCCTGTTCGTCGAGGGAAAAGGGCGGAAGATGCTCGCGGACGATGTCAAGGGAAAGGAAGCCGAAGATATCCTCGACGGCCGCATCGGTGCCCGCCACGTTGACGATGATATGGTCCCCCTTCGGAGTGATCGCCCCGAATTCGAGGTTGGGCATCCCGGGAGGAAACAGGTATGCGTAGATGATGCTTCCCAGTTTTTTCTCGATGAAGGACGGCTCCGCGTGGATCTTGGCCACATAGGTATTGATGAATTTCCCCGGCCGCCTGTACCTGCCTCCTGTGGCGTCTTCGAAGATGTCGATCATGCCGTCGTCGAGTCCGAATGCCCCGACCACGGCGTCCGCCTTCACCATTCCGCCTTCCGTGTAAAGGAAAACCCGCTTCCGCTCACCCTTCGGGAAATCGATCCCCGTCACCCTGCTTTGGTGGACTTCCACACCCTCCTGCTCGGCGCAGGATAGCAGGAACCTGTCGAACATCACGCGTCGGACGGTGTAGGTGGCGCCGCTGCGAGGGGGGCCCACGAGAAGGATCTCCTTCCCGCCGGCGTGCAGGCGATATCCGTAGATCTGGCGCTTGAAGATCTCGTAAGGGAGTTCGACTCCGAGGCCTCCCCTGAGGATTTCCTCCGCGGGAGGCGAAAGGACGCCGACGCACTGGTTGTAGTGCCGCTCGAAATCCTTGCCTTCGAAGAGGACGACGCGGATCCCGAGGTCTCTTTCCCTGGAAAGGCGTATGAGGCGTATGGCGGTCGCCGATCCCCCGGGGCCGCCTCCCACGATCGCGACCGTCTTTCCGCGGATCCCCTCAGCGCCGGCCAATCTTCCTCCCGGCGCCCTGCCCGAAGCCGGCGTCAATCCCCATCCGGCGCGATGACGGCAAGGAGCTGGCCCTCCTCGACTCCTTCGTTGACATGGATGCAGATTTCGCGGATGACGCCCGCGATCGGAGACTTAACCGCGTTTTCCGTCTTCATCACTTCGATGTTCATGACCTCTTCGCCGCGTTTCACCCTGTCGCCCGCCTTTAGCTGGCGGTCCTTGGTGCCGATCCGCCAGACCGTGCCCGTCACCGGCGCGCCGAGCTCCCCCTTGACGGACGGGGAGGCCTTGCGCACCGCCTTCCTCGCCAGCGCCGCCTCGGGAAGCTCGACGGGGAAGACGTGCATGATGTTGTCGACCGAGAGAACGACCTGCTTGACGCCGCCCACCCCTTCGCCGATCGAAACGAGCTTGATCTGGTGCGGTTTGCTTCCCAGCGTTACCGAGAGGGAATCGCCGGGACGCTTAAGCCCCCGCAGCCACACCGAGGTGGGCAGGATGGTGGTGTCCCCGTACGTCTGCCGAAACCGTACGAAATCCAACGCCGCTTTCGGGTGCATGAGGTAAAGGACGAACTCCTCGTCCGTGGGAGGCCGGCCCAGTTCATCTTCCATCGCCGCCCTGGATTTTTCGAGATTGTCGTCGGCAAGCTTGCCGAGGGGCGACGATTCGATCCGCTCTTTTTTGACCCGCTCTTCCCAGCCTTCGCCGAACGCGCTTCGGTAAACCCAGTCCTTCGGCCAGCCGAAAGGAAGCGGTCCGTACCTTCCGAGGAGCAGGTTCTTCAGGTCGTCGGTCGCTCCCGAATAGAGCCGGAGGAGAACGTTCTCGTCCGCCTGCGACAGGGCCTCCAGCCGCTCTCCGGACTGGAAATACCGGTCGAGGACGTGGAACAGCCTTCGAACGCTCTGGTCCCCGCCTTCCTTGTGGAACCGCTGGACGATCCCCGCCCACGTGGTCCAGGTGATCTGGGAGCCCGGCGTCACGTCGAAGTACTTGATGATCCGGTTCCCGTAAGCCATGCCTTTCAGGATGTCGGGCATCAGTTCCAGGAAGCCGCCCTTCTCCGCCTGTTCGAAGGAGGAGGGGAAGGCGCCGCCGGGCATCCGGTGGTCGGTCACGTCGTGCGAAAAGCCCTTGTACTGCGACTCGAACCTTTCGTAGTTGCGGATGAACCCCCGGACGATGTCGGATGCTTCACCCGCGCGGGCCATGTCCAGGCGGACCGGGAAGTCCAGCTCCCGCAGGTACCGCGTGAGCGGCCGGACCGGCACGTGCCCGTAGAACCGCGAGAAGGCGTCGTCGGTCACGTCGAATAGCTGCGCGCCCGCTCCCGCAGCCGCTGCCAGCGCCGGGATGGCAAGCCCGTCGGTCGCATGCCGGTGGTACTGGAGCACGAGGTCCGGATGTCTCTGGAGGATGGCGTCCACGAGCCTGCCGATTCGCGCCGGGCTGCCCACACCCGCCATGTCCTTGATGCAGAGGATGATGCCGCCGGTTCCCCCGCACATCGAGACGATCTCCTTTACCACACGAAGGTAGTAGGCGTCGGAGCACTCGGGAGATTCCGTGAAGGAGATCGCAGGCTCGAAGATCTTTCCGCCGGAAAGCACCTCCTCCGCGACCGGCGCCATGTTCTGGATGTAATTCAGGAAGTCGAAACAGCGCCACACGTCGATAGTGGGAAGGAACGCCCTGACGGCAAGACGGACGACGTTGCGCGGGTACATCCTGTATCCCCAGACGTTGGTGGACCGGATGAGCGTCTGCGTCAGGACGTCGGGCATCCCCTCCGCCCACATGCGCGCTTCCTCGAACGGCTGGATCTTGTTGTTCAGCAGGTCCTGGTGCAGGCGGGCGCCGCCGTGCATCTCGACGGAAAAGTATCCCGAAGCGTTGTAAAGCGGTACGAGGCGTGACAGGTCGTAGAGGGTGAACCGGTTCTTGTAATCGCTCTGGCCGGTGTCGCGGGGGCCTGTGTTGGTATAGAGGATCTCCTTTCCCTCACGCAGGGCCTTGAGGAATTTCTTCGCCCCCTTTTTCGCGAGGCTCGCCCGCATCCCCCCCCCGTGGATAACCCTGTCCGTCATGCGCCGTGGATGTTCCGCCCGAAGGCGGACACCTCCGCCACGAACTTCGCCACCTTGAAGATCTCCTCCTCGACCTCCACGTATTCGGTGAGGCCTGCGATGTTCTCCTCGATGAACCCTGTGTGGATCTCGCCCTTTACGAAGTCGGGATGGTCCATGATCCGCCGCAGCAGCGGGATCGTCGTTTTCACCCCCCAGATTTCGTACTCACGCAAGGCCCTGCGCATCCGCTCTATGGCCGTCTTCCGGTCCTTCCCGACGGAACAGATCTTCGCCAGCAGCGAATCGTAGAACGGCGGGACCTGCCACCCCTGGTAGATTCCCGACTCCGTGCGCACGAACGGTCCGCTGATCTGCCTCAAGAAAGAGATCCGTCCGAAGGAGGGGGCGAAACCGTTTTTCGGATCTTCCGCGTTGATCCGGCACTGGATGGCGTGCCCGCGCATCTTCACTTCTTCCTGCGCCAGCGACAGCCGCTCCCCCGCCGCTATCTTGAACATCTTCCGGATGATGTCGAAGCCGCTGATCATCTCGGTCACGGTGTGTTCGACCTGTATCCGCGTGTTGACCTCCAGGGCATAGAACTTCCCGTCCCGGTCGACGAGGAACTCGAGCGTTCCCGCGGTCTCGTACCCGATGTCCTTCATGGCGCGGACGACAACGTCGCCCATTTTCTTCCGGACCTCCGGCGTAAGAAGCGAGCTTGGGGCCTCCTCCACGAGTTTCTGGTGATGACGCTGGATTGAACATTCGCGCTCGCCCAGGTGGATGACCCGCCCGTACCTGTCCGCGAGGAACTGGAACTCGATGTGACGGCCGCCGGTGATGAACTTCTCGACGTAGACCGCCCCTTTCCCGAAAGCCTTCTCGGCGACGGACCGCGCAGCTTCGAGCTTTTCCTCCACTTCATACGGGGAGGAGACCTTCTGCATCCCCTTTCCGCCCCCGCCCGCGGTCGCCTTTATGATGACCGGCCACCCCACGCGATCCCCGAACTTGATGATCTGCTCCGCGTCCTCGACGTCGTTCAGGCCGGGCGTCACGGGGACTCCCGAAGCGGTGAGCGCCTTGCGGGCTGCGATCTTGTCGCCCAGTATCCGCATCACTCGCGCGGAGGGGCCGATGAAGACCATTCCTTCCCGCTCGACCGCCTCGACGAAATCGGGATTTTCGGCGAGAAACCCGTATCCGGGAAATATTGCGTCGCACTCCGAGTCCTTCGCGGCGCGCAGCACCGCCTCGATGTCGAGGTAGCTCATGCTGGCCGGGGAAGGCCCCAGGCGCACCGATTCGTCGGCCAGCTTCACGTGCAGGGAGAGCTCGTCGCAGTCGGAATACCCCACTACGGCACGGACCCCCAGCTCGCGGCACGGACGTATGGCGCGGCAGGCGATTTCGCCGCGGTTGGCGATGAAGATCTTTCCGAACGGCTTACTTTTCATAGAAGAACAGGGACGGTCCTGACTTCTCCTTTCCGCCCGATCATGCCTGCTGAATAACCAGTTTCATATGTGCTACAGAGAAAGTCCTCGCTCAGGACCGTCCCTAAGAAACGTCCGTTCCGGTCAGGATGCGCAGGGCCTCGCGGTACTTCTGCGACGTCTTCCCGATCACGTCGGGCGGCAGTTTCGGTCCCGGCGCGGTCTTGTTCCACGGAAGGGTCAAAAGGTAATCGCGGACGAATTGCTTGTCGAAACTTTTCTGCGGGCCTCCCTCCCGATAGTCCGCGGCGGGCCAGAAACGCGAGGAATCCGGCGTAAGCGCCTCGTCGATCAGGAGCAGCTTCCCGTCCGCCGTGCCGAACTCGAATTTCGTGTCGGCGATGATGATCCCCCGCCCCAGCGCGAATTCGGCCGCGGCCTTGTAGAGGGCGATCGCGGTATCGCGCACCCTGGACGCCATCTCCTTCCCGAGGATTCCCGCCATGCGGTCGAAGGAGATGTTCTCGTCGTGCTTCCCTTTCTCCTCCTTCGTCGCCGGAGTGAATATCGGCTCCGGGAGGCGGGAGGACTCCACGAGTCCTTTCGGCAGGACGATGCCGCAAATCTCCCCGTGCTCCTTGTACTCCGCCCAGCCCGAGCCGGACAGGTATCCGCGGACGACGCATTCGATCGGAAGCGGCTGGGCTTTCCGGCAGAGCATCGACCGGCCCCGCAGCGTCTCCGCGTGCGCGCGCGCCGCCGCCGGAAACTCGTTCACTTCGATGGAGATCATGTGGTTCGGGACTATCCCCGAAAGCTTCGTGAACCAGAACGCCGAAATCCGGTTGAGGACCTGCCCTTTCCCGGGGATCCCGTCCGGCATCACAACGTCGAACGCGGAAAGCCGGTCTGAAGCCACCAGCAGGAGCTTGCCGTCCACTTCATAGATGTCGCGCACCTTGCCGCGCCCGAGGAATTTCATCCCGGAAAG
The DNA here is from genome assembly GCA_016218975.1 of Deltaproteobacteria bacterium. NCBI lineage: Bacteria > Pseudomonadati > Myxococcota > Myxococcia > Deltaproteobacteria bacterium. Next base: position 364 of record JACRCO010000085.1, on the reverse strand, counting down.
ATTCGTCTCCACCACCGCCTGGGCTGTCACGTGAGGTCCTCCGGTTCGGGGATTAAAGATCGAATTTTATTACATCCGGAGGAAACCGTACAGGAGGCAGGCACGACTAAAAACCGGGACGCAAAAACAGGTAAAAACTCAAAAACAGGGACGTTCTTAAAAACTCAAAAATAGTCAAAAACAGGGACGAGTCAAAAACAGGGACGTTCTTAAAAACTCGAACCAAAGACGGCAGTCGATGTGTCACCCGAGTTTTTAAGAACGTCCCTGTTTTTGACTCGTCCCTGTTTTTGACTATTTTTGAGTTTTTAAGAACGTCCCTGTTTTTGAGTTTTTACCTGTTTTTGCGTCCCGGTTTTTAAGT
>JACRCO010000084.1 GCA_016218975.1 Deltaproteobacteria bacterium | reverse complement strand
CGATCGGCCGCACGATATTGGCGGCAGCCTCGACGCTTCCGCTTGCCTCAACGATCGCAACTACTTCCTCGACATCCGACAGGTCGCCGGAGAGACGGCTTGCCAGGCAGTCGGGCAAAAGGCTGTAGGTCGTGTGCGATTCGGGACAGTAGTAGCGGGCGATCCGCATTCCGGGAGGATCGACACGAGAATAGGTGCCATGGCGGGAAAAGCTACAGCCGCCGTCCGGATGCGACGGACAACGATCAAGGGTTGCCCGACGCCACCCCTTGCAGGTAACGTATTCCTTGCTGGTGAGGGACGTTTTGTGGCGAGTCTGCACCGGCCAAGGCCCGCGCGGTGGCAGCCGTGGCGGGCCACTTCATTCTGGCCGCAGAAAACGCCGATGTCACTATCTGCGAATCGAAAGTCCCTCCCGGATTGAACCACCGGAACAACTCTTCACAATCGCCCACCCTCTCAAGCAATTCCTCGATGGCTCAAACCGGAACGGCGGAGGGGAGGAATCACGGATTTACCTGAGAGACAACACCACGTTTGCGGATTGGTGGAATCGCAAAGCGGCGGACCCCTGCGGACAAGCTGGAAGAGGAAAAAATGTCGACGATGTTAATCGAGCATTCGGAAAGATCGGCGCGATCGGTGCGGCGGAAATTGGAGCATTTGGGGCGATAAGCGCGGGAGCGGTCATGGGGCCAGCGTTGAGTCCGTCAATCTATGCTCATCCGGAAATTCCGGGAAAAGTCCTTGATGCTGCACAAAACTTCCTTGTTCCAGGTCCTCCAAATACTCCCTCTGGAGTAATTGGCAGCGGGTTGAGACAGAGTACAGATCTTTTTGGAATAACAAATACTTGGTGGACTCCATAGTGATGCCATGAAAATAAGATATGAAACGCTGGTTCTGGGTGCAGTTCTTTGTGTGTGGGGAACTGGTGTCATATTAAAAAGAAGTTATTACAGTTCACAGTATTCCATGCAGATCGACTGGGGTGAACTCCATGTTGTTATAGGAGCATTTATGGTTTGTCTTGGGCTTTATGCTCTATATGGTTCATTCAAAAAGCCCAAAGATAAGGGGTGAGATCTATCTGTTTCCAGCTTTCTTCCTTAGCTGCTCCCTCTCGATAAAGGTGTCGAGAAAAGATAGAATCTGCCGCTTTTCCCTGGTATCGAGCTTCTCGATCTGCTGAAGTCTGCGGAGCAAGCGCGTGTTGGCGGGCCTCGCCGCCCTCTTGATCGGCGTGACTCCAAGGAGGTCGTCCGCCGTCACGCCGAGTGCCCTGGCCAGTTCCGGCAGGATGGCGGTGGGGGGGTGTTGCGTCTGCCCCTCGTAGTAGGCGATGTTGCGCTGGGAGACGCCGATCTCGGCGGCCAGCTCCACTTGGGTGTAGCCCGCTGCCTTGCGTAGCTGGGCGAGTCTTGCCCCGAAACCGATCAGCTTCTCGTTAACCCTCTTGCTCATCCCGGTTCTCCGCCGATAAAGCGTTTGCCCGGGATTGTAACCCTCGTTTTTATCCATTCTCGTTTGCCCTCCGAATCTAAGTGATAACTGACGAGATCGAAACGACCGAAAGTGGTGACGGATGCGACGGGATATAGACATAATGCCACGGCATTATGTCTCCTTCCTGCGGGCGAAGACCCCGCGCCCCATACCAGGGCAGCGCCGCCCGGGCGGGCCGCTTGGGCTCCCGTCCGCCCCCTCAAGGGGGCTCCCTCCGAATAGCAACAGCAGATCACGCCAACGCCGCGCGCTTCGGCGTGCGCAACACCGGTCTCCGTGCTCGCGCTTAAGGCCCCTCTGGTGGGGGCCTTCGCATGCTGTGCGCGGAGCCCGCAAGCGCGGGTTATAGACACCGTAGCCCAAAAGGGCTACGATATAGAGAAGAGTCTGGGTGGGAGGTACACCATGGCCAAGACCGCGACGATCCGGGCCAGGACCGACGAGAAGCTCAAAGAACGGGTGGAAGACATTTTACGCGACCTGGGGATGACGACGACGGAAGCGGTCAACCTCTTCTTCCGCCAGATCGACATCAACCGGGGCATCCCCTTCGCTGTGCGGCTTCCCAACGCGGAGACGCGGCGGACGCTGGAGAAGTCGGCCCGCGGGGAAGACGTGATCAAGTGCAAGGATGAAAAGGATCTCTTCCGGAAGTTGGGCCTGTAGTGCTCCGACCGGAATTTACCACGAAGTTCCGGAGGGAATTGAAAAAGATGGAGAAGCGCGGGAAGGATCCCGCGAAGATCCGGGCGGTCCTCCACAAGCTTCTCCATCAAGAACCGCTGGAGCCGAGGCATCGGGATCACAACTTGGTCGGCTCCTACCTTGGTTGCCGGGAATGCCACGTCGAGCCGGACTGGCTGCTCATCTACACGGTGGGCGACGACTGGATCCGGTTCGAGCGGACGGGGACCCACTCCGATCTGTTCGAATGACCGCGTCGCGCACCTCGGCGTACGCGCTTCTCGCCGACAACTGCGTCTCTTCCTGTCTCGTCCCTCTTCTTCCTTTAGCTGCCCGCTCCTGATACGATCCCTCTCATGCGAACCGAGGCGGCTAAAGAGAGAAGCTCCTCCGCGCGATCGTGCCACTATCCCCAAAACCGCATCAGGGGTCTTCGAGCTCTCCGGCCAGCCCCGCGTCGGGGCCAAAGACCTGTGAAGCCACCGGCCGCATTAGGGAAAAAGCCTGCGCATACGACGGAAGTGCGGCGGGCGGTGCTGTTCTCCGACACCACCCCTCAAGGGGGCTCCACGAAGTAAAGGCAAGATTCATATCGTCGGTGCGTCCGCCTGGCCGGTTTCCGTGCTCGCGCTCCGGCCCTCTTGGCGGGGCCTTCGCACCTGCGCGCGGAGCCCGTGAGAACACGCCTGTCCGTTGACTCCGTATCCCAAATGAGCTACGCTTGCAGATGTAAACAAGCATGGAGGTGCTCCATGGCCAAGACGGCAATGATCAGGGCCAGGACCGATGAAAAGCTCAAGGAACAGGTGGAAGGCATCTTCCACCGCCTCGGGATGACGACCACGCAAGCGATCAACCTGTTCTACCGCCAGGTCAAGATTAATCGGGGGCTACCCTTTGCAGTGAGAATCCCCAACGCCGAGACGCGGCGAACGCTGGAGAAGTCGGCCCGCGGGGAAGACGTAAAGAGCTTCAGGAACATCGATGAGCTGTTCAAGGACCTTGAGTCCTGATGCCGCTCACTCCGAGCCGATCCGGCCGCTTCAAGAAGGACTACAAGCTGACTGATGAAGCGGCGCGGAAAGGATATGTTCATGATCCAGCAGATTATGAAACCACTTGCCGATGAAAAGCCGCTGGAGCCGAGGCATCGGGGCCACAACCTCGTCGGACCCTACGCCGGTTACCGGGAATGCCACGTCGAACCGGACTGGCAGCTGATCTACACGGTCGGCCACGACTGGATCCGCTTCGAAAGGACCGGCACCCACTCGGACCTGTTCGAATAACCGCATGTTGGCGGCATCCGCGCACACGCGCCCGTAGACGACAGCCCCGTCATCCCGCTTCTTCCTTTAGCCGCCTGCTACTGATACGATCCCTCTCATGGCGATTGCCGCGGCTAAAGAAGAAGGCCCATCCGCGTCTCCGTCCCGCACTCCCCAAAACCGCATCAGGGGTCTTCGAACTCTCCGACCCGCCCCGCGTCGGGGCCAACGACGTGTGAAGCCGCGGACCGCATTAGGGAAAATACCCATGCGTACGACGGAAGTGCGGCGGGCGGTGCTGTTCTCCGATACCAACCCGTCCTTCGATTTACTCATAGCGTTCGCGGGGGGAATCCCCGAGACGGTGACGGGGTTAGTAAGGTTCGGGTGGAGAGATTACGAATCGGCGAGTGGCCGCTGGCTGTCTCGCGATCCCATCCTGTTCAGGGGCAGGCAGGCGAATCTTTATGTTTACATCGCAAATACCCCGACTAACTATAGAGACCCCTCGGGCTTGTGGTATTTTGATCTTAATGTAAGTTATGGAACTAGATTCTTTTTAGGTTGGACAGGCGGAATGTTAATAAATGATAAAGGCATCTACCCATATTTTGGAGGAGGAATTGTGTCCCCTCAACTTCGACACTTGAAGCCCGATTTTACGCTTGGCCGTGTTGATTTCAATGGGATTTTACCGCAATTTCCGCCGAACCTTGTAGTACATATATAACCCCACATATATCTTGACACACAAGGAGTGGCATGAGATATT
>JACRCO010000083.1 GCA_016218975.1 Deltaproteobacteria bacterium | reverse complement strand
GCCGCGACGGGGGCGACCTGGAGCGTGACCTCCGGTCCGGCGACGATCGGCTCCTCGACCGGTGTTCTGACCGGCGGGAGCGTGACGGCGAACACGACGGCGGTGATCGCGGCGAGCTACACCTCCGGGGGCGTGACGAAGACGGCCTCGGCGTCGGTGACGATCGCCAACGTGGCGGCGACTTTAAGCAGCATCACGATAAGCGGTCCGTCATCGGTGAACGAGGGGGGCACCGGGACTTACGCTGCGACGGCGAACTGGAGCGACGGGAGCACGTCCGCCGCGACGGGGGCGACCTGGAGCGTGACCTCCGGTCCGGCGACGATCGGCTCCTCGACCGGTGTTCTGACCGGCGGGAGCGTTACGGCGAACACGACGGCGGTGATCGCGGCGAGCTACACCTCCGGGGGCGTGACGAAGACGGCCTCGAAGTCTGTCACCATTACGGATGTGCCTGCAACGACCGGATCGGTGACGGTATTCCCGGAGGACAAGTCCGTGGACGTTCCGAGGAACACGGTGATAACGGCAACGGCAGGTGATTCTTCCGACATCAGGACCATCTTCAACAGCAACACCTTTACCCTGAAGTCATCGGGAGATTCGAAAGACTCGAGCGTGGGCGCCTCTTGGCCGATGTCGCCGGCTGTTTGTGTCAACGATGGAATCGTGCAGGGAGTATTCACTTACGATTCGCCCGGTACAACGGGAACGTTCACGCCGAATTGCAGCCTCGGCGAGGACAAGACGTATCTTGCGTCGATTGCATCCGGGAACGGAAGCCCGCTGTCCGCAACGGTGAACTGGCAGTTCAAAACGTTCAACGACGGTCCAGACTCGGACGATGACGGGTCGCCGGACGGCGAGGACGACGATCCTCATGACGGCAAGAAGGCGTCCCGGTGGGGTTCGAAGGGAAATGGCAAGATCCATATCGAAGTGAAGGACTCTGCGGGAGCGGTGATCAAGTCGGCGATCGCCATATCGGACGACAACTCCCGCCTGAACCAGGGCGGCAAGCCGGCAAGGTTCCTGTTCCACGATGGCCTGATCGCATACAATGTGGAAGGCGTCACGCCGGGTGGCACGGTAACCGCGAAGCTTACCTTCCCCAGCGGCATTCCCAAGGGTGCAAAGATTTTCAGGATCGATTCGAACGGTTTCAAGGAGAAAAAAGAGGGACTGGACACCGTCGTCGAGGGGAACACATTGACCTTGACACTGGTCGACGGTGGAAAGGATGATGGCGACGGACTGGCCAACGGGGTGATTGTGGATCCGGTCGGTGTTGCCGTGCCGGAAGAGACCGCGAGCGGTTTCATCGACATCTCGGGAAGCGGTTCCTCCGGCGGAGGCTGCGCGATCGCCGGAAGATCAGGATCCGCCTGGAGCATCCGGGAGGCGGCAGGATCCTACGGCTTGCTGTTCCTCGTCGTCCTGGGGATGGCTGTCAGGAGAAGAATGGCCCGGCGGGAGAAGTAAACGGCGCAGCCGGTCCTCGGCAATAGCAACTTTACAACCGCGCCGGCAGGAGGGTTAACGCCTTCCTGCCGGCGCATTTTCATTCAATCTTCCATGTTCGATGCCCTCGAAGACTCAAGCCGGACAATATTTCAATAATGAAATACAAAATTCATAAACGTATTTTACTCGGGCGATCTCTCCCGACATATTCTTTAATATCAATTGGTTAACAAGTCTATTGGTTTGGCATTATTACTGCTATTAATACGCATCCCTGCGTATTTTTCTCTTCAAACCGCAAACCCAAGGATACGGAAATATCGATTAGATTTCCTATCCGCGGATGACGGGAATTGCAGGGTACTCGCACCAAATATTTTCAACAGGAGGTAGCACTATGGCCAGCAAGGCAGGAAAAGGGCTTTCCGCTATCGTCCCGGGCGTCTTCCTATCAATCTTTATCATATTGATTTTCCAAAGTAATGCCGCATTTGCGAAAAGCGCTTATCTCACTTCCTTCATGGCGAAGTACCCGGCCGCGGCGAGCTCGAAATTGAATACCTGCAACTTATGCCACGGGTCCGGCGGCACTTCCACTTTCAATCCCTTCGGACAGGCAGTTCGAACAGTCTCCGGAGCGGATATCACCGCAAGAATCACCGCGGTCGAGGCTCTGGATTCAGACGCAGACGGGTTCTCGAACAAGACCGAAATCGCAGCTTTGACCTTTCCCGGCGATCCTGCCGACAAGCCTGCAGGCGGCACGCCGCCTCCCGGTGACACGACGCCTCCCACGGTGAGTTCCACCAGCCCGGCGGGCAACCAGGCTAACGTGGCGACAAACGCCGCCGTCACCGCGACGTTCAGCGAAGCGGTCGATCCTGCCACCGTCACGACGACGACTTTCACGTTGCGGGGGGGAACTGCAGCCGTGGCGGGGACGGTTTCATTGGGCGGCAACACGGCGACCTTCCGGCCGTCCGGCTCGCTTGCCTTCGGCACGACCTATACCGCCACGATCACTACCGGCGTGAAGGACCTGGCGGGGAACACGCTGGCTGCGACCAGCAGCTGGTCCTTTACCACAGGGGCGGCGCCGGATATGACGCCCCCAGGCGTAAGCGCCACTGATCCGGCGGACAACCAGGCGGGGGTGGAGCTGAGCGCAACGATAACGGCCACATTCAGCGAGGCGATCAACCCGGCGACGATGACGCCGGACACCTTTGTTCTGAGAGTCGGAGCGAACCAAGTCACCGGAACAGTTTCCGCCAACGGCGCAACGGCGACCTTCACGCCGGCGGCGCCTCTCTTCGACAATGCGGCCTACACGGTGACGCTTACCACCGGCATCAAGGACCTCGCCGGAAACGCGCTGCCGGTTGAATACAGCACGAACTTCAACACGGTCGCTGCGTCGGAATCGGTGTTTCCCGATCCGACGGGTACGGGCGGGGATGCTGCGGGCGGCGGCGGTTGTGCGGTCGCCGGAAGGTCCGGGACCGGCGGAAGCCTGCACGAAATGGCGGGATCCTTCGGCCTGCTGATTCTGGCCGCCCTGGGGATGGCTGCCAGGAGAAGAATGGCCCGGCGGGAGAAGTAATCGGCTCAGCCCGTCGATAAGGCAACTAAAGCGCAACGAACAAGCGGGCAGTGAGGCGAGAGCCTCACTGCCCGCGCTTTTTAAGGACGGTCCCGGGAGACAAAAACAGGGACGTTCTTAAAAACTCGGAAGATCGAAAAAAGAAAAGTGGTATCGAGTTTTTAAGAACGTCCCTGTTTTTGTCTCCCGGGACCGTCCTGGTTTTTGTTATCGAAGAATATTCAGCGTCGGCTTGATCAGTTCCAGGAACTCCATCCGCGTCGACTCCCGCGTACGGAAAACCCCAAGCATGGCGGATGTAACCGCCTTGGAGTTCTGTTTTTCCACGCCCCGCATCATCATGCAGAGATGGAACGCCTCGATGACGACAGCCACGCCGTGCGGTTGGAGAGTGTCCATGATCGCCGTAGCGATTTCCTGGGTGAGGCGCTCCTGGACCTGGAGCCGGCGCGCGTACAGCTCTACCACCCGCGCGATCTTCGACAGCCCAACGATGTTCTTCTTCGGCATGTAGGCCACGTGGCACTTGCCGAAGAAGGGGAGCAGGTGGTGCTCGCAGAGGGAAAAGATGTCGATGTCCTTCACCGTCACCATCTCGTCATACTGTTCGTGAAAGATTGCGCGCTGGAGGACATCCCGGGGATCCTGCGCATAGCCTGAAGTAAGGGTCCCGATCGACTTCCTGAACCTTTCGGGGGTCTGCCTCAGCCCTTCACGATCGGGATCTTCGCCGATCTTGATCAGCAAGTTTCGAATAAGATCCTGCATAATGGAGTCATCATATAGCAATTGCAGGTTGAGGATAAGCGGGCAATGCGGACCGACGAAGAGCTGATGGAGCTCTACCGGAATGGGAGCCGGGACGCCTTCGAAATGCTGTTCGCACGTCACCACCGGAAAGTGATCCAGTTCGCATTTCGGATGACGGGAGACCGCGCGAAGGCAGAGGAGGCAGCCCAGGAGACGTTCCTCAGGATCGCCCGGGCGGCATCCACCTGGCAGCCGACGGCCCGTTTCACCACGTGGATGTACACGATCGCACGCCGGACTACGCTCAACTTCATACGGGACGAAAAAGAGGATGGAGAGAAGATATCCATTGATCCTGGCGAGGAGTCTTCTAATGGTCCCCCCGCACCGCAGCTTCCCGGTCCCTCCGCTTTGAACCCGGAGGAGATCGCGTGGACCGTTGAGATCCAGGAGCGGTTCGCCGTCGCTCTCGGGCAACTTCCCGAAACATATCGGTCTGCCTTCGTATTGAACCGCGGAGACGGTCTGTCATACGAAGAAGTTGCATCCGTGCTTGGAATTACGGTGCAGGCGGTGAAAAGCCGTATTTTCCGTGCCAGGGAAATGCTGATGGAATCGCTGGGGGAACTGCTTCCTTGAAACCATTTGATCCGACAAGGGTTTAATCGAAATAGGGGGAGACGCACCCATGAAGTGCCTCGATTGGAAAGAAAAAATCAGCGGATATATCGATGGGGAGATCCCCGGGGAGGATGCACGGCGGGTTGAGGAGCATCTGGCCGGGTGCCATGCCTGCAGGGCACTCGAGCGGCGGATGCGTGCTATGGGGACCGGCATGGAAAAGATGGAAACGGCCGTCTCCCCGGACTTTCGGGAAAAGCTGTTCGCCCGGCTTGAGGCGGAGAAACTTCTTCCACGCAGGCGCAGCCTCTTCGTCTTTTCATTCAGATGGGCCGCGATTCCGCTCGCGGTCGCCGTCGCTTTCGCCGCATTCCTGTTCATCGCGCCGGATAAAAGGCAGGATCCGGGAGTTTCCCCGGTAGAGGCTCCACGCGTGGCACAAAATGTTCCGGCGCAACAAGCGCCGTCCACAGGAGTCAAATCGCAGGAATCTCCGCAGCAGTCCCACGCCGCTCCCTTGAAAGTCCAGGAAACCGCTGTGACGCCAGTGGGCCTATCGGCAGAGGAACGGGAGATCGTCGCGCACCTCGAAATTTTCGAAGATCCCGCCGCGATCGAAGACCAGGGGGACGTTGACGCGATCGAAATCTTCGAGCCGTCGAACATGAGAAAGGGATAAGCCGATGGAGGCATATCCCATGCGAAGGACTCTCCAGTTCGCGTCGCTTGCAGTGTTTTCTCTTTGTTTTGTTATTCCCTGGACGTCATCCGCACAATCGCGGGAACCCGGTCCTCCCCGGCAAGATACGGTCCGGCCGGCGCCGGAAGACAGGATCACTCCTGAAAAACTCGAGCGGTGGCGCAAAATGACGCCGGAGGAAAAGGAACGGGTCAGGGAGCGATACCATCGCTGGAAGGAGCTTCCGCCGGAGCGGAAGGAGCGCATACTGGAACGCAGGCGAAAATGGCGTGAGCTTCCCGAGGAAGAGCGCGCCTTCCTCCGGCAGCGGAGGGAAATATTTCGCGAAGCACCGCCCGAGGAGAAGGCAGTCATTCGGAAATTTTTCAGGAGAATGAGAGAGCTTCCGCCGGACCGCAAGAGAGCGCTCAAGGAAAGGATTGCCGGGTGGCGAGGTATGCCCCCTGCGGAACGCGACCATCAGATGATGAACTGGCCGTTTTACAGGAATCTTCCCCCGGAAGATCAAAGGGTAATCAGAAAGTTTCTGTTTTCGGCGCCTGCCGCGCCGTCCGCCCCGCCTCACCGCGGTCCGCGCGAAGGCCGCCCCACCGGACCTCCCGCCGGAATTCCTCGTGACTGATCCCCGGGAAACATGGATGCGGGCCGCGCTGCTCGAAGCAAGGAAAGGCGGCGCGGCCGGCGAGGTCCCCGTGGGCGCCGTGGTAGTTTCCCCCGAAGGGAAGATATTGTCCCGCGCGCACAACCGCCCCGTATCGTCCTGCGACCCGACGGCGCACGCCGAAGTGCTGGCCCTGCGGAGCGCGGCGAAAAAAGTGGGGAACTACCGCCTCGCAGGATGCCGGCTCGTCGTGACGATCGAGCCGTGCCCCATGTGCGCGGGGGCAGCCATCCACGCACGGGTCGGCGAAATCGTCTATGGCGCCGACGACCCGAAGGCGGGAGCGGTTCGCACCCTCTACCGGCTCGCTTCGGATCCCCGTTTAAACCACCGCCCTTCGGTTATCTCGGGCGTCCTCGCGGACGAGTGTTCCGCCCTTCTGACCGGATTTTTTCGCTCAAGACGTTAAAAAAAGAGTGAATTAAAAACAGGGACGTTCCTGAGTTTTTTCCTTCGAGCAAAGAGGGGAATTTACGCCATTTTCTCCATCGAATTAAAAAAAAACTCAGGAACGTCCCTGTTTTTAAGTCCTGGAACGTCCCTGTTTTTAAGGTTGTCAGAACAAAGGGGAGAAGATCCTGGATGTGTCCTCCAGGAGGCGCACGAACTTCGACCGGCGGCCGAAGGCCTCCGGATCCAGCTCGGCCGATTGCGCAAGGTCCCCCTCGAATCCGGCCGCAAGCGCTTCTATCTCTTTTCCGCCATAGAGGAAAACCCCCAATTCGAAGTTCAGGAAGAAGCTTCGGATATCCACGTTCGAGGAGCCCACGACTCCCACGTCGTCGTCGATGATGAGCACCTTGGAATGGAGGTTCGTCGGGAGATAGAGGTGGATTTTCACCCCTGCCTGCATCAGTTCGTCGAAATAGGAACGCCCTGCCATCCAGACCGTCTTCAGGTCCGATTTCTCCGGCACCAGAAGGCGCACGTCCACTCCTCGAAGCGCGGCGTTTTCGAGGCATGTGCTGATGGCGTCGTCCGGAACGAAGTAGGGCGTGGCGATCCAGATCCTCCGCCGGGCCAGCGTGAACGCCGTGAACACTCCCTGGTAGATGGGACGCATCGAGCGGTCGGGCCCCGAAGCGACGACCTGCAGCATCCCGTCCCGCGGCTTGACTCCCGGGGGAAGGGTCAGGGGCGGGAAGAAATTTCCGTCCGGTCCCGCCTCCTCCGTTGCGAAAGCCCAGTCGTCCAGGAAAAGCGCCTGAAGGTCCCGCACGCCCGTTCCCTGGACCAGCACCGCACTGTCCCGCCACAGCCGGGGTTCGTTCCTGGGCGACATGTATCGGTTCCCGATGTTCATCCCTCCCGTGAATGCCTTTTGCCCGTCGGCGATCAGGAGCTTGCGATGGTTCCTCAGGTGGGCAGACCACTTCCGGTGAAGTGGAAGGGCAGGCAGGAACTCCGCGACTTCACCGCCCGCTTTCCGCAGCGGCTGGACGATCTGGCGGAGCGCACGCCAGGAACCGACCGCGTCCAGGAGAAGCCTGACGCGGATTCCCGCTCTTGCACGCGAGGCAAGAGCATGGATGAACCGTTTCCCGATGATGTCTACGTCGAGGATGAAGAACTGCGCATGGATATGGTCGTGCGCTTCCTCTATCAGGCCGAGGGCGGCGCCGAACGCGGCCACGCCTCCCTCGATGACGATGACGCGGTTCCCGATGACCGGCGGAGGTGCGCCGGCGGCCGAAAGCACCTGCCCGCAGGTTGCCGAGATGGGCGAAGGAAGCTCCGTCGGCCGCACACGGTTTTCGACGGAGCTTTCGACGGAGCCGACAGCGCCGATCTTTGCGCGGATGTGGCGGCGGATGCGGAATCCTCCGACCAGGAAATAGAGCGGGACGCCCACCACGGGCAGCAGCGCGATGGAAAGAACCCACGCGACCGTGGCGGCGGGTTGGCGCCGCTCGAGGATGATCCGCGGAATAAGGATGAAGGCGAGAATGTACCCTGCCGTGGATAGGACCAGCGCGGCGATCCGCCAGCCGTCGTGCATGGTTCACCTCAAAAACAGGGACGTTCTTAAAAACTCTTCGGTATGCTTGTCCCTGCGTAGATGCCGAGTTTTCTATCCGGAGAGTATCCTCAATTTATAAGAAAATGAGTTTTTAAGAACGTCCCTGTTTTTGAGGTGAAGCGTTTCCGATATAATACCTTCCCTGCGCGCGGAGGGGTACCGAAGTGGCCGTAACGGGGTCGACTCGAAATCGACTTGGCGGTGCGAGCCGCCACGTGGGTTCGAATCCCACCCCCTCCGCCAATTTTTTTAATCCAATAATGCATGATGTAATTCGAAGGCATTAAAACGCCGTCGAATATTACCGTATTGACGTCCGAACCGGCCGGTGCCGATAAGGTTCGCCATATCCCGTTGAAGTTTTATGCGGAAAAGCCGAAAGGTAGGGATAAGATGCGGACAAGGCGAATTTCCATATTACCGATGCCGGGGAGGCGGCCGTGGACTGGTACTACATAGAAAACGGTCAGCGTATCGGGCCGGTTTCAGAGGAAGCGTTCGAACGAGAACTCCGGAATGGAAAGATTCTACCCGAGACCATGGTATGGCACGAAGGAATGGAAAATTGGAAGGCATTCGGCGCGGTAAAGAATGCTGCCGAAACGGGGGGCGTCGCCGTTGCCGATCATCCGCCGGAAGCCGCCGCCTCGGAACGATTCTGCACGATCTGCGGGAAAGCATACGCGCCGGACGCTCTGATCAGATACAAGGAAAACCTTATATGCTGGTCATGCAAGCCCGTATTCCTTCAAAGGATCAAGGAGGGGGTTAGTGTTGCAGGAACCATGAATTATGCCGGCTTCTGGCCCCGTGTCGGCGCAAAGCTTATCGACTCCGTGCTGATCGGAATCGCCAACTATCTCACGGGAGCCGTTTACGGCGCATTCAATCCCGGCACGCAGGATACGAAGCGTTTTGGCGTGTTCATGGCGGGCCAGGCTGTGATTTTGCTGATAAACATCGCCTTCGCGGTCTGGTATGGAACCTGGTTCATCGGAAAATTCGCGGCGACTCCGGGAAAGATGGCCCTTGGGATCAAGGTTGTGACCTCGGACGGCGGTACGGTAAGCTACAAAAGGGCTCTCGGTCGTCATTTTGCGGAGTGGATCAGCGGAATCATCCTGGGGATCGGTTATCTGATGGCGGCATTCGACGATCAGAAGCGCGCGCTTCACGACCGGATCTGCGATACGCGGGTCGTTCGGAAGTGATGCGACGGACCGGATGAATCCAGATCCAGTCATTTGCCCGAACTGCAGAGTTCCACTCCCGGCGTCGATTATGGGGTCCGGCCGGCTGTCCGCCTGCCCATCGTGCAAAGTCGTCGTTCGGGCGGACGTCTATCCGGCGCTTATCCGTGATGCCGGCCAGGGCAGGCCGGGCGATCCCGTGACCGTCGACGGCGAAACGAGCTGCTTTTTCCATCCGCGGAACCGCGCTGTTTCCATATGCGCCCGGTGCGGAAGGTTCGTCTGCGATTTGTGCCACATGGACCTCGGAAACAGTCATCTGTGCCCCGTGTGCCTCGAAGCGGGCGGGGAGAAGGACGAACCGGTAGAACTTCCCCGTCGAGTCCTTTACGACGAAATCGCCCTGGCCCTTGCCGTCTACCCGCTCCTGTTCTTTTTCGTCACACCCCTGACGGCTCCGGCGGCCCTGGTCATCGCGGTCAGCCGTTGGAATGCGCCTTCGAGCGTTCTTCCGAGGACAAGGTGGCGCTACGTGGCCGCGATTCTGTTCGCGGCGGTTCAGATTTCAGCGTGGGCCTGGATCTCATACTCGCAGTTCCTCGCTCCTCATCTGTCGCGGCAGGCTTTCCTTGGCGCCGGTGTATAACCGGACCCCGGGGCGGCACACTCTGCCGGTCGGAGACGTCCAGAGCCTCTGGATGGCGCAGGACCACCTGCTTCTTGTCTCCCGGTACCGTTTCTCCGAAACATACAAGCGTTTTTATTTCCGGGACATTCAGGCGGTAGTGATCGCGCGGACGGACCGGTGGAAAGCGTGGTTTATCGCGTTCGCGATAACGGGATCGATGATGTCGGCGTTCGGAGCGTGGTCCGCAGGATGGGACCGGATTTTCTGGGGCGTCCTTGCCGCTTTCTCCCTGCTGATGCTCATCGTCAACCTTGTTCTCGGTCCTTCCTGTTCGGTGTTCCTCCGAACGGCGGTCCAGACCGTTGAACTCCTGCCGTTGCGTCGTTTGAAGCCCGCGCGAAAAACCGCCGATCTCCTGCGTTCCGCAATCGAAGGAGCGCAAGGAAGGTTATCCCGGGAAACCATCGAAGCTTCGGTCAACGCTATACAGCGGACAGGGATCGTCATTCCGAAGACTCCGTCCCCCGGGTCGATAAACGAACACCCGGGTTTGCCGGGCGCTTGACGCCGTGGTCGACCTGAATCCAACCGCAGGTGTCGCCCTTCGGCGCTGCTTCCATCATCCTGCCCGGGAAGCCGTCGGGCGTTGCGTTTCGTGCGAACGGTACTACTGCCGCGAATGCATCGCCGAACACGAAGGACGGCTCTCTTGTGCGGCATGCATCGCGCGAGGGGGCGAATCCCGTGCAGGCGATTCGAGGACCCTTGCAGGATTTGCGCGGGCCGCATGGGCTGCAGGAGGATTTCTCCTCGCGTGGGCATTCTTCTATATGGTCGGCCGCGTGCTTTTGCTTTTACCTGCCGCGATCCACGAGGGGACAGTCTGGAAAGGATGATATCCGAAAGTTCCCCGGCCGTGAGGGAACGAACGCGTAAAGGTGTAGGTGCGATCGCCTTGGCCGAGGAGGCGGCGAATCTGCTCAGGTTGTCCACGCCGTCCCTCGTCGCGACGTATTTTATCGGAAGCCTGCCGTTCGTCCTCGGCTTCCTGTACTTCTGGGCGGACATGAGCAGGAGTCCGACGGCTTCCTCGGCTTGCGGGGGAGCCGCTTTCGGAATGGCTTTCCTATATATATGGATGAAATGGTGGCATGCTGCCTTCGCCCGCGGCCTGCTTTTGCGGCTGACGGGAGAGCAGCCCCCCAGGTGGACCGTCCGTCGCGTCATGAATTTACTTGCGATCCAGGGGCTCGCGCAACCTGTGGGATTGTTCGCTCTCCCTGTCGCGGCGTTGATTACCGTCCCGTTCGGCTGGACATACGCTTTTTTCGAGAACTTGTCTATCCTGGGAGCAGACGGGGACGGACCGAAGGCGGTCGCGGAAAGGGCCTGGCGGCAGGCGCGCCTGTGGCCGGGGCAGAATCACCTGCTGCTGTCCCTGCTGTTCCTTTTCGGCCTGTTCGTTTTCCTGAACGTCGCGATCGCCCTCGCTGCCCTCCCGCACCTTGTCCGGTCGCTCATGGGCTTCGAGATGCCTTTACTCTCCGGACCCTGGTTTGCGACGAACACCACCTTCCTGGCCGTTTCCGCGGGGATCGCCTGGCTGTGCGTCGATCCCGTCCTGAAGGCGGCGTACGTGCTTCGATGCTTCCATGGGGATTCAGTACGATCCGGGGCGGACCTTAAGGCGGAACTTAAGTCATTCCTCAGGGGGGGCGCGACAACCGCCGCGATACTTATTGCCCTGGCCGCAGCGGCTCCATCATCCGCGTATTCCGAAGATACTCCAGCCGGCCGGCCCATAACGGGATCCATCGTCGGGAATGGCGCGGCTCTGTCGCCCGAGGAACTCGACCGCGCAGTCGGCGAGGTCATCCGCAAACGGGAATACACATGGCGGACTCGACGGGATGTGTCCCCCAAGAAGGAGTCGCCGGAGGAGAAAGGGTTCCTGGCGTCCCTCGTCACCTCGGTCGGAGAATCTCTCGATTACGCATTGCGGACGATCGCGAAATGGGTGAGAAATTTCGCCCGTTGGTGGCGGGAGACGTTTCCCGACCGGGATGCGCCCGAAGCGAAGCGCGGCGGAGGACCTGACCGTCTCGTGGTGCCTCAACTGCTCCTTTACGCGCTGCTGGCGCTCGTCGCCTGCCTGCTCGCCGTCGGTATCGCACGATGGCGGAAATCGCGCCGTGCCGATTCGTCCGTCGATGGCATGGCTGCCGCCGGGGCAGCCCCCGACCTTGCCTGCGAGGATCTTTCCCCCACCCGCCTTCCGACCTCGGAATGGCTGGACCTTGCCTCCGAACTCGGCATAAAAGGAGAGCTTCGGCTCGCCCTGCGCGCCCTTTTCCTTGCCGGTCTTTCGCACCTCGCCCGGTCCGGCGCCATCTCCGTCGCAAGGTTCAAATCGAACCGCGAGTACGAGCGGGAGCTTCGTCGAAGGGCGCATGACAGGGCGGAACTTGTCGAAGCGTTCACCGAAACCGTGGCCGTTTTCGAAAGGACTTGGTACGGAACGCACGCCGTGGACGGGGAGGTGCTTGGTTCCTTCCGGAAGAACCTCGACAGGATCATTGCGCATGCGGATGAATAGCCGCCTTCCGTTGATCGTGTCAGTCGCATTCCTGGCCGTTTTCGTCGCCGGGGTGGGACACCTGTTCCTGCTGCGATTTTCGGCGGGCGACGTCTTTCCGTGGTACTCGTCGCTCAGGTCCGATCCCCTGGGGGTCAAGGCGTTCCATGAGAGCCTCGGGCGTCTTTCCGGCGTTACGGTGGACCGGAACTTCAAGCCGCTGGCACGGATGGACCCGGGCGAAGCTACGGCGTTGTTCCACCTGGGAACACGAGCCGCGGATCTTATGCGGGTGCGGGAAGAGGAGGCGAGGGGAATGGAGAAGGTCGCATCAAAAGGCCGACTAGTCATCTCCCTTGTTCCGGAAAGTGCGATGTCGCCGGCGATAGAGAGCCGGGGCGGCCCGCATTTTGTCGACGTCACGAAACGGTGGGGGTTCAGGTTCGCCGTAGCCCCGATCGACGGAGGCAGGAATGAATCGACGGCAAGGATTACGCCTCCGTACGCAGGTTCCTCCGGCGATTCCGTGGAGATCCCCTGGCGGTCGCCTCTTTTCTTCGACAACCTCAGTCCCGCCTGGAGGGTCGTCTGCGAGCGGCAGGGGAAGCCGGTCCTGATCGAGAGGCCGTGGGACGAAGGGACGATCGTCCTGTCCTCCGATACCTATTTCATGAGCAACGAGGCATTGCGCAGCCACAGGCGACCCGTGCTCCTGGCATGGCTTGCCGGCACGTGCCGAAGGATCGTCTTCGACGAAACTCATCTCGGTGTCGCGGAGCATCCTTCCGCCTCCAACCTTGCACGCAGGTACCGGCTCCACGGCCTCCTTGCGGGACTCGTCCTCCTTGCGGCCTTGTTCGTCTGGAAAAATTCCGCACCCTTCCTTCCACCGGGCCGGGACGCCTCCGGGACGGAATCCGGGGTCACGGAAGCCGGAAAGGATTCGCGCTCGGCTTTTTCGGATCTCCTGAGGCGCAACATCCCGCCGGAGATCCTGCTTGAAACGTGTTTGGACGAATGGACCCGGTCCTTCAGCCACGCTCGCAGGACGCCGGGAGACAGGGTGGATCGCGCTCGCGACCTTGTCCTTTCGCGCAAGGGACACCGGCGGACGAAACGCGATCTGCTGGAAGGTTACCGCGCCATTACCCGCATTCTGAGAGGAGAACATCGTGAACGTTGAACAGGAACGCCTGATGGAGGTCCTGGCGCGCGCGCGCCGGGAAATGGAGAAGGTCATCATCGGCCAACGGGACGCGGTGGAGAAGGCGTTGATCGTCGTCTTCACGGGGCAGCACGCCCTCGTCGAGGGAGTTCCGGGCGTCGCCAAGACCCTGCTCGTCCGCACCCTTGCCCGCATCCTGAGCGGCGAGTTCTCCCGTGTGCAGTTCACACCGGACCTGATGCCCGCCGACATAGTCGGCACCAATGTCTTCAACATGCAGAGGAACGAGTTCCTGCTCGCGAAGGGGCCGATCTTCACCACGTTCCTGCTGGCGGACGAGATAAACCGCGCCCCCGCAAAGACACAGTCAGCCCTGCTCCAGGCGATGCAGGAACGCGCCGTGACCATCGACCGCGAAACATACGATCTGTCGGCCGACTTCACGGTTTTCGCCACCCAGAATCCAATCGAGTACGAAGGGACATACCCGCTTCCGGAAGCGCAGAAGGACCGGTTCATGTTCAAGATCACGATGAACTGCCCCGAGCGGGAAGAGGAAATGACCCTGGCGCGCCGCACGCTGGGGAAAGATTCGCCCGAGGCGACACTCGCCTCCGGCGCCGTCCGTCCCGTCATTTCCGCAGGGGACATCGCCTGCCTGCGGGAATGCCTCGAGGCGATCGTCATCCGGGAAGAACTGGTCGGCTACATCGTCGATCTTGTCCGGGAAACCCGGCGCAACGAGAACGTGCTGGTGGGAGCCGGTCCGCGCGCCACACAGGCGCTCCTTCTGGCATCCAGGGCGCACGCGGCGATGGACGGGCGCAATTTCGTCACCCCGGACGACATCAAGGCGCTTGCCGGGCCGGTGTTGGAGCACCGCCTTATCCTTCGGCCGGAACTCGAGGTGGAAGGCCTCGGAGTCCCCGAGGTCGTCGGAAAAATCCTCATGGAGGTCGCCGTCCCCCGATGATCGTCCCGCGTTCCCGCCTCCTCGGTTTCGTGGGAGTGTGCGTGGTCCCCGTTGCGGCCGTCGCGGCCGCGTTTCCTTCGGGGATGCTGTTTGCGGCCGCTGCGCTCCTGTTGTGCCTGCCGATCGTGGACGCCGTCCTCGGCCGCGGCGGGCTGAAGGGGATCGCAGTTGCGCTTCCGGACGTCGTCCGCCTCTCGGAAGACCGTGAAGGGAAGCTGGAGATGGCGGTGTCGCAATGCGGGGACAAGGACCGGCAACTGCGTTTCGGAGTGGCATTTCCTACGGAGATCGGCATGCTTCGGGACGAACTTGTTGCCCGCATCCCCGGCGGGAACGTCCCTTCGCGCCTGACATGGGCGTGTACGCCGCGGCGAAGGGGACGATACCGCCTGACCGGGTGCCACCTGGAGTGCGCTTCGCCCTTGGGTTTTTGGGCTATAAGGGGCGTGTCGAAGCTTCGAACCGAGTTGCGCGTCTATCCCGGTTTGCTTTCGGACCGAAAGATCGTGGCCGGCATGTTCATGGACAGGGAAAGATCCGGTCTCCACGTCCGGCACCAGGTGGGAAAGGGGCGAGAGTTCGAGAAACTCCGGGAATACATCCCGGGCGACGGCTTCGAGGATATCCACTGGAAAGCCACGGCCAAGCGCGGCCGTCCTGTAACCAAGGTGTTCAGGGTGGAACGCACCCAGGAAGTGTATGTCGTCCTCGACACCTCGCGTCTGAGCGCGCGGCCCGTCGTCGTCGGACCCTCGGCGTCCGGAAGAGGCGGCGATGAAACCGTGCTCGATCGTTACGCCAAGGCGACGATGGTGCTTTCGATGGCGGCGGCCCGGCAGGGCGATCACTTCGGGCTCGTGACCTTCAGCGATCGTGTCCACCGGTTCCGGCGTGCCGGAAGCGGAACGCGCCATGCGGCGGCATGCCACGAGATACTTTACGATCTGGCGCCCCGAATACTCAGCCCCGATTACGACGAGCTCGCCGCGTTCCTTCAACTGCGCCTTCGCCGGCGCGCCCTCCTCGTCTTCCTTACGTTCCTCGACGATCCTCTCCTTGCGGAAGGTTTCGTAAGGAGCGCCGAATTGTTCCGCCGCCACCTGTCGCTCGTGGTCTCACTGCGGCCTCAGGGCGCAAGCCCGCTGTTCACCGGTCCCGATCCGGCTTCGGAGGACGAGCTGTACCGGCGGCTGGGCGGGCATTTGCGATGGCACACGCTTCGGGAGCTCGAAAGAGTCCTCGAACGGCGCGGAATTCGCATGGTTCAGCCCGACGGCGACCAACTGAGCGCCCGCCTTGTCGCAGGCTACCTGGGCATCAAGAAGAGGCAACTGTTGTGATCATCGATCTGTCCCGGTTCATCGCCGAGGAGCGGCCGTTCTGGGAGGCTCTCGCCTCCCTGCTGGACAGGCTGGAGCGCGATCCCGGCGCGCGGCTCGACATGGCCGGAGTGAAAAGGTTCCACTACCTTTACGAGCGGACCTCCGCCGACCTCGCGAAGATCGCCACGTTTTCCTCCGAACCGGAGCTCAGGCGCTATCTCGAGTCGATCGTCGGCCGCGCATACGCGGAAATCCATGAGACGCGGGATCGGACATGGCGGTTTGCCCTTCGGGAGAGGCTGTTCAGCATGTTCCCCCGCGTATTCCGGCGCCACGCCGGTCCTTTTCGCCTCGCGGCCGCGATCATGCTGGCGGGAATCGCATTCGGAGGACTTGCCGTCCGTTTCGATGCGGAGGCGAAAGGGATACTTGTCCCGTTCGAGGCGCTTCAAACGTCTCCGTCCGATCGCGTCGCCGAAGAAGAGGACGCGGCCAAAGACCGCCTGGGGGGAAGGAAAGCGACCTTTTCATCAACCCTGATAACTCACAACGCGCGTGTTTCCCTCTTCGTCCTTGCGCTGGGGATGACCTGGGGGATCGGCACGGTTATCCTGCTGTTCTACAACGGGGCGGTCCTCGGCGCCGTTTGCGCGGACTACGCCCTTGCGGGCCAGACGAAGTTCCTGTTCGGCTGGCTGCTGCCGCACGGGGCCGTCGAAATTCCGGCGATCCTTATCGCCGGGCAGGCGGGCCTTCTCCTGGCGGGTGCGCTCATCGGACGCGAAGACAGGCTCTCCACCGGGATGCGGCTGCGGAACATCTCAGGCGACCTCGTGGCGTTGGTCATCGGGATTGCCGGTCTTCTCGTATGGGCAGGATTCGTCGAAGCATTCATATCGCAGTACCATGAGCCGGTCGTTCCGTACTCGCTTAAAATCGGTTTCGGGATTGTGGAGATCGCGGCGCTGGCGCTCTTCCTGATCAGAGGAGGCTCGAAGGGCGGGCGGGGCGGGCGCATCGATTGACCGGCGGAAAGACCAACACCTTGATCGTCCGTACACCCGAAGGGATCTCCTTTTCCCTTATCCTTGCGGGACCCGTAATGCGTTGCCTTGCATGGGTCGTCGACCTGGCAGCCGTCCTGGCGGTGGCCGGGACGTTCGGCCAGGCCGTCAGGGTGCTCGCGGTATTCGACCCGGACCTTGCAAATGCCGTTTACGTGTTGTCGTATTTCGCCGTGTCGATCGGTTACGGGATCGTACTGGAATGGTTCTGGCGCGGTCAAACCGCCGGAAAGAGATTGTTGCGGCTGCGCGTGATGGACGACCGGGGATTCAAGCTCCGGTTCAGCCAGGTGGTCTTGCGGAACCTGTTGCGTTCCGTCGACGCGCTTCCTGGCTTCTATCTCGTCGGGGGCATAGCCTGCCTGGCCACCCGGAATTCCCAAAGGCTCGGAGACATCGCCGGGAGGACCATAGTCGTTTACCACCCGCCTGCGGCGGAACCTGACCTCGCGCAGATCCTCGCGGGAAAATTCAATTCCCTGCGTGAAACCCCGCATCTCGCCGCGCGGCTGAGGCAGCGGGTCGCCCCGCGGGAGGCTTATGTCGCGCTCAACGCGCTCCTGCGCCGCGAGGAACTGGATCCCGATGCGCGGCTCGAACTGTACCGGGAGCTTGCATCCCATTTCCGTGCTCTCGTGGAATTCCCGGAACACCTGACCTTCGCGATGACCGACGAACAATATGTCCGGAACGTGGTGGACATTCTTTTTCGCGCGTCGTAGCGGGCGCCCGCATTACCGACCGGAAGATGTTCGGGGCGTTTCGCTGTATGATTATTCACGCATGCCTGGAACCGGCAAAATAAATAACGGCATCGACAAGGGCATCCGCAGCTGGACCCTGGCGACGAAACTGCGCCCTCCTTCGATGGGCGTGCGGCACATGCCGCGCCCCCGCCTCTCCGCAGGCGGTCCGGTGAGCGGCTCTTTTCGGCTTGCGCTCGTATCCGCGCCTGCCGGGTCCGGTAAGACCACGGTGCTGTCGGAGTGGTACCAGGAGCTTCGGAATAAACGCCGGACGGCCGCGTGGCTTTCCCTCGATTCCTTCGACAACGAACCCCGCCGTTTCCTGGTCCAGCTCATCTCCGCGGTCCAGTCCGTTCGTCCGGAGTTCGGAAGGAGGGCCGCCAGGCTCATCACGGTGAACCCGGACACGCTGCTCGAAGACCTCGCGGAAAGCATCGCACACGACTTCGCAGGCGGGGATCCCGGTGTCGTGGTCTTTCTCGACGATTACCACGTGATCCGCGACCGCGCGATCCATTCCATGGTGGATTACCTGCTCCGATATGTTCCGGAAAACGTGCGGTTCGTCATCGGCACCCGCAGGAATCCACCACTCTCCGTAGAGCGGTTCCGCCTCCGCGGAGAAGTCCTGGAACTGGGTTGGGAGGAACTTCGTTTCAATATCGACGAAGCGCGGAACTATCTCACGGAAGTGTGCCGCCTGCCGCTGTCCGAGGAACAGGTCCGGACTCTCTGCGACCGTACGGAAGGGTGGGTCACAGGACTACAGCTCGCCTCGATGGCGTTCTCGGGAGCGACGGACCCCGCCGGGTTCGTCGCGGGTTTCACCGGCGAGCAGAGGAACATCGCGGATTATCTCATGGAGGACGTGTTCCGGCGGCAGTCCGCATCCCTGCGCCAGTTCCTGATGAAGACGTCGATACTGGAACGGATGACTGCCTCCCTGTGCGATGCGGTCACCGGCAGGCAGGACGGCAGGCAATGGATAGAAACTCTCGAACGGAGCAATCTCTTCATCTTCGGACTGGACGAACACCGCACCTGGTTCCGGTACCACCACCTGTTCGCGGAGTTCCTGCAAAACCGCCTTAAAACCGAGCATCCGGAAGATATGGGGGAACTGCACGACCGGGCCAGCGAGTGGTTCGAGAAGAACGGATATTCCACCGAAGCGGTACGGTACGCCATCGAAGGCAACCGGTTTCCGCGGGCCGCGCGGCTTCTCGAAACGGCCGGGCGGGAGCTTTTCCGGCATGGAGACTTCAAGGAATTGCGCCGGTGGATCGACGCGCTGCCGGAGAGGGCCGTTCGCCGCTCTCCAATCCTGTGTACGCTGCATGCCTGGGCGCTGGCCTACATGGGTGAGTTCGAGTCCGCACGGCATCGGATCGCCTGCGCCGCGGAAGGCGCCGCAAAACCGGAAAGGGCCTCGGGCCGAGGATCCGCGGCTGCGGGGCCGATCAAGGCCGAGCTGCAGGTTCTTCGGGCCGTCGTCGGCATCATCCAGACGGACGAGCCGGATGTCGCCGGGCTGCATTCCGGCATCGTGTCCCTCTTCCCGCGGAAGGAATCGGCGCTGCGCGGATACGCCTACATCACGTTGGGATTCGCGAGCCGCGTGGAGGGGTACCTTTCCCTTGCCCTGCAGCACTTCCGCGATGCCCTCGTGGTGTCCGACGGATCGAACAGCTCCCTCGTCAACCTGAACGCGCGGCTCAACATCGGGATAGTGAATTACGTGATGGGACGGTCGAACGACGCGGAAGAAAGTTTCCGCAGGTCCCTGGAGATATCGAGGGAGCGTCTGTGGCTTCGCAGCATCGGCGCCGCCTTCCTGCGCTACGGACTCGCGCTCGTGCTCTACGACAGGAACCGCCCGGAAGAGGCCCTGGCGGAGTTGTCCGATGCGATCGCGTTCCTCGAAGCCGGCGACGCGTTCGGTTTCCTGGGTATGGCCCTCGTGGAGCGTGCGCGCGTTCAACTGGCGCTGGCAAGGCGCGACCTGGCCGACGCCGATATCGCCCGTGCCCGGCAGGTCGCCCGGAAACACCACGTCGGCAGGGTTTCGTTCCGTGCGGACCTGCTGGAAACACGAATGGCCGTCCTGGCGGGGAATCGGGACAAGGCGGCCGAATTTCTCGACGCGGCGAAGTCGGCCTTCGATGATGAAAGCATCGGCGACCGCCCCGTCTATCCGGAAAAGTACGAGTATTTCCTGGTGGAACGGATACGGCTCCTTTCGGCACAGGGGCAGCATGAGGAAGCCGCCGATCTGGCCGGCAAGGCGGCGCGCAGCGCCGAATCGGCGGGCCGAGGACGGAACCTCATCGAATTCCTGATTTTGCAGGCGGCCGCATGGAGCGGACTTTCGCGGATGAAAGAAGCCCTGGAGGCTCTGGAAAATGCATTGTCCCTCGCCATGGGTGAGGGGATCGTCCGCCCCTTCCTGAATTCCGGAGCTGAGATCGCTCCCCTTCTCCGGCAGTTTAAAACCAGGGATACTTTCCGGAGCGCCGTTTCGGCCATCCTGTCCGCGCTGGAGGGCCGAGGAGAACCCGATGCGGGGGAGACGGCGGATCGGCGATCCCACGATCCTTTCCATCAGAGAGAAGTGCAAATTCTGAAATTGGTCTCCGAAGGGCTGCGCAACCGCGAAATCGGCCGTCGCCTTTTCCTTTCCGAGGAAACGGTGAAGTGGTACCTGAAAGGGCTCTACTGCAAGCTCGATGTCGGTACCCGCACAGAGGCAATAGCCAAGGCCCGCAAGTTCGGCCTGATCGCAGAGCCTTCCTGACTTATCTTCCGCGTTATGCATTTCCCCCCTTTCGGGGGGTGACCTCCCCATTACCGTTTCCTATCATGCTCGGGATACATATCACTTGCCCGCATTATGCCCGGCAGCGTAATGCAAGGGAGAAATGCGGGCCATCGAAGCGGGAGGACGACATGTCGGTGGCGGCGCAACCCAGTGCAATCAAGGTAACGCCCAGCGAGAGCTACAGCATCACGATGCGGGTGGAGATCCAGAACAAGCCGGGAATGTTGGGAAAGGTGACGACTGCGATCGGGATCGCCGGCGGCGACATCGGCGCGGTGGACCTCTCCGGTCACGGGAAAGGCACGGTGACGCGGGACATCACGGTGCGGGCGCGTGGGATCGATCATGCGCAGGAGATCATCACGGCGGTTCGTCAGGTGCAGGGGATCAGGATCGTCAACGTCTCGGACCGTACGTTCCTGAAG
>JACRCO010000082.1 GCA_016218975.1 Deltaproteobacteria bacterium | reverse complement strand
TCGGCCGGCTCCCGCACGGACAGCCTCCAGCAGCGCCAGCTCCGCGGTCAGGCCGGGCCCGAAGGCCATTGCACAGACCGTCTCGCTATCGCTCCCGGAAGGACGTTCCAGAATCTCCTTGAGCACGAAAAGGACCGACGGGCTGCTCATGTTTCCGTAACTGCGAAGGACTTCGCGCGATTCCGCAACTTGCTCGGGTCTAAGGGACAGTCCGGACTGGACCTGGTCGATGATCGCCCTGCCGCCAGGGTGGACCGCCCACGTCCCTACGTCCGCTACGGCGTATCCGCCCGCCCCCAGGGAAGGCTCGACGATTCCTCGTATGCTGGCGCCTATGAGCCTGGGGACATAGCTGGACAACGTGATGTCGAAACCGCGGTCGCCGATGCTCCAGGCCATGTCGGCCTCACCGTCGGGGACGATGGCGGAGCGGAATTCTTCGATCCGGAAAGCGCCTTGGCCCGGCGCGGGATCGCGGGCGCTGACGATCGCAGCCGCGGCGCCGTCCGCGAACAGGGAGTTTGCAAGCTGAGAATCCTCGTTGCCGTTCACCTGGATATGCAGGGAGCACAGTTCGATGCACATCACCAGCACAACGGCGTCGGGCCTCGCCTTGCAGAAAGCCGCCGCCATACGAAGGGCGGGAAGCGCAGCGTAGCACCCCATGAAACCCAGGTGGTACCGCTCCGTGGAGCGGTTCATCCCGAGTTCACGCACGATGTGGTAGTCGGGGCCGGGGTTACAGAAACCGGTGCAGGAGGCGGTAACGACGTGGGTGATGTCTCCCGGTCCGAAGACGGCCGACCGATCGAGAATTTTCCCCGCTAAAGCTACGGACATCGCTTTCGATTCGCGGGCGAAGATCTCGTTGCGTGCGCCCGTACCGGGACCCTGCAACACCCCGCCAGGACCCGTCTTGAAGAAGCTGCCCTCGGAATTCCCGTCGAAATCGGCGATCACGGAGTGCCGCCTTTCGATCCCGGACTGCCGATATAGGACCCGAAGTATCCGCCTCGTCCTGTCGTCCTTCGCCCATTCCTGCATCTTGAGACAGGCATGTTCCTGCGAGAATGAGAACTCCGGAAGGATGGTTTCGATACGATGGACCCAAACAGGCATCCGCGCTGCCTCCTGGTGCGGTATTCCATATTAGAGTGACGGCATTTGGGAAGGTTTCAGGAGCGTTGCCGGCGTATCTCCGCGGGAGGATTATCGGCGGGCCGGAGGAGGACGGGTCCTACGTAGCTCCGGGGGTTTGCCGATGTTGCGAAGGAGGAATTGTAGTGGACAATGCGTTCCGCCGCTGAATACAATTGAGCGGACATGGGCGACCGGACCATTCCCCGCTATATAGCCATCGAGGGGCCGATCGGGGTCGGCAAGACTTCTCTCGCCAAGATCCTGGCCAACAAGTTCGGTTGGCGTCTTGTGAAGGAGGAGGTCGGGCATAATCCCTTCCTCGAGCGTTTCTACGAGAATCCGAGGAAATACGCCTTCCAGACGCAGGTCTTCTTCCTGCTGTCACGCTACCGCCAGCAGCGGGAGATGGCGCAGGGGAATCTCTTCGAAAAAGGGGTGATTTCGGACTACGTCCTTGCCAAGGACAAGATCTTCGCCCTCATCAACCTGGAAGACGACGAAATCGCCCTTTACGAATCGATATACAAGCTTCTTGTGCCCAACGTCCCGAAGCCCGACCTGGTGATCTACCTCCAGGCCCGCCCCGAGGTCCTGCTGAACAGGGTCCGCAAGCGCGGCGTGGAATACGAGCGGAACATTTCCCTTGACTACCTGAGGACGCTCGGCGATGCTTATAACGAGTACTTTTTCCACTATAACGAGACTCCGCTCCTTGTTGTCGGCACGAGCGAGATCGATTTCGTGGAAAGCCCCCGCGACCTTGAACATCTCGTAAGAGAAGTCAAGAGTGTTAAACGCGGGACGCAGCACTACATACCGCTGGGATCCAGGTAACGCCGGACCAAGACGGGATCGTCGGGAGACGCGGGGGAGGAAGCGCAAGCTGTGCGCCCCCGCAGGGCACGTGAGTTACGCGGCCTTCCGGAACGATTCCGGAGGGCTTTTTGTTTTAGGAGGTCATGAATGATAAAAACAAGTCAAAAACAAGTCAAAAACAGGGACGTTCTTAAAAACTCGAAAAAGGTTTTTTTCTTATCCATCTGCCGAGTTTTTAAGAACGTCCCTGTTTTTGACTTGTTTTTAGCGTCAGGACCGTCCCGGTTTTCGCGGGCGCCTGTTTTTTAATGAGGCAGCTTTGAAAAAAACCACCGTGTTGGACATCGGCAAGATGAAGGCGGAAGGGCGGAAGATCGTGATGATCACCGCCTATGACGCACTATTCTCGAAGATCTTCGACGAGGTCGGCGTGGACATCATCCTCGTGGGAGATTCGCTGGGCCAGGTGGTGCTGGGGCTGCCGAACACTCTCGGCGTGACGATGGAAGACATGGTCCGGCACACGGGCGCGGCGGCGAGAGGGCGAAAGCGGGCATACCTGATAGCTGACATGCCGTTCCTGTCCTTTCAGGTGTCGCCAGGCGAAGCCGTACGGAACGCCGGGCTGCTCCTCCAGGCAGGGGCGGAGGCGGTCAAGCTGGAAGGGGGGCGAAACGTCGAGGCAACGATACGGGCCATCGCGGCGGCGGATATCCCGGTGATGGGCCACATCGGGCTCACTCCGCAGTCGATCCACCGGATGGGCGGCTACCGGGTGCAGGGGAAGACCGACGTTCAGCGGGAACGCCTGATGGACGACGCGCTTGCGGTGCAGGAAGCGGGGGCGTTCGCGATGGTTCTTGAGGGGATGCCTGCCGACCTCGCGGGCGAGATCACCGAGCGGGTCGCGATCCCCACCATCGGCATCGGGGCCGGACCGCGCTGCGACGGGCAGGTGCTGGTGATGCAGGACCTCCTGGGGCTTTTCGACGAGTTCCGCCCGAAGTTCCTGAAGAGGTTCGCGGAGCTGAAAAAACCGGTGGCGGACGCCGTGCAGGCATATTCCGACGAAGTGCGTGAAGGGAAATTCCCAGGCAAGGAGCATTCGTTCTGATGGAAACGTTTCACCTTCCGGATGCCATGCGGGCGTGGTCGGAAGCGCAGCGCGCCGAAGGGAAGCGGGTCGGCTTCGTCCCGACTATGGGCTACCTGCACGATGGGCACGTGAGCCTCGTGCGTATCGCGAAAGAGCGGGGATGCGATGCCGTCGCGGCTTCGATCTTCGTCAATCCCACCCAGTTCGGTCCCGGGGAGGATTACGAGAGATATCCTCGCGACGAAGAGCGGGACCTGGCGATGCTTGGGGCGGCGGGCGTGGAGGCCGTGTTTCTCCCCGGTGTCCACGAAATGTATCCCGACGGGTACCAGACCTATATCGAAGTAAACGGCGTTTCGCGCGGGCTGTGCGGGGCGATGCGGCCCGGTCACTTCCGGGGAGTCGCAACGGTGGTGGCCAAGCTGCTCATCATCGCGAGGCCGCACGTGGCGGTTTTCGGGGAGAAGGATTTCCAGCAGCTCGCCGTCATCCGCACGATGGCGCGCGACCTGAACCTGGACGTGGAGATCGTGGGGGCGCCGATCGTACGGGAGCCCGACGGACTGGCGATGAGCTCGCGGAACAAGTATTTGAAGGGAGAGGACCGGACGGCGGCGCTCTGCCTGTACAAGGGTCTGTGCGCGGCCCGGGAACTGTACGCGGCGGGAGTCCGTGTCCCGGAAAAGCTGGTTAACGCGGCACGGGCGAAGATCGCCGCCGAGCCGCGCGCCAAGCTGGAATACGTGGAAGCCCGGAACCCGGTGACGCTCTCCCGGGAAATTTCGGTATCCGGAAGAATGACGATTTTAGCGGCGGCCCGGGTGGGGCCCGCACGCCTTATCGATAACATCACCCTGGAGGGGAAACCATCATGATGCGCACAATGCTTAAGTGCAAGATCCATCGTGCGACGGTGACCGACGCCGTGCTGCATTACGAGGGGAGCGTGACGATCGACAAGACGCTGATGGACGCGGCGGGGCTCGTCGAGTACGAGCAGGTGCACATCTGGAACGTCGACAACGGGAACCGCTTCTCCACCTACGTCATCGACGGCGAGCCCGGCTCCGGCGTCATCTGCCTGAACGGCGCGGCTGCCCGCCAGGTAAGCAAGGGCGACCTGGTGATCATCGCCGCCTTCTCGGCCTACGACGAGAGGGAGCTGGCGGACTTTCAGCCGACGCTTGTCTACGTCGACGCCAAGAACCGGATCACCAACGTGAAGCGGAAGGTCGAATCGGAGAGCCAGATCCCCCGGGTCGCCGCCGCCCGGTAGATTTGAAATCGGGGAAGTTACAAAAAGGGACGTTACTTAAAAACGGGGACATACTTAAAAACAGGGACGTTCCTGAGTTTTTTTACCACAGTTATCAGAAAAAACTCAGGAACGTCCCTGTTTTTAAGTATGTCCCCGTTTTTAAGAACGTCCCCGTTTGTTGGTAAATGAGAGATAGCGCAGACAAGGGGCGCGGGGCGAAGGTATACATCGCCTCGCGCATTTTTTTGGATTCCTCGACCGTGCTTTCCCCGGGTGCGGTGGCGGTGCTGGAAGGCGCCGTCGTGGCGGCCGGCAGGCCCCGAGATGTGGAACGGAGCATCCCCGGCGGATTCGAAAGAAGGGAATTCCCCGGCGCCGCCGTCATTCCCGGCCTCGTAAACGCTCATACTCATCTGCAGATACCCCGCCTGGAAATCCCGTTTGCCGGAGCATCCGCCGGCGAGTCTCCGTTCGTCGAATGGATCCTTCGCGTCATCGCATGGAAGCGCAATGCCCCGCCCGGGGAGTTCAGGCGGAACTTCGAGGCTGGTTCCGAGGAGGCTCTATCCTGCGGGACCACTTCCGTCGGGGAAGTCTGCGGGCCGGATCCGGCAGCCTACTCGACATGTCCGCTGCGAGCCCGGGTCTTCGCGGAAGGAATCGGGTTCGCTCCGGACGCTGCCGCGGAGGTCCTGGACGCCGTAGAAGCGGTATTGGCGGATTTGGAAGAATCATCCCGGGCAGTCGGGTCGATAGTCGTTCCGGGCATCTCCCCGCATACCCTTTACACCGTGGGACCGGCGCTTCTCGGTTCCATGGGGAACCTCGCCGCGCGGAAAAATCTTCCCGTCTGCCTCCACCTGGCGGAGTCCCCCGCCGAAATGGAATTTCTTTCGAGCGGCGGCGGACACGTCGCAACCCGTCTTTATCCCGCCGTCGGAAAGGACGTCTCATGGTTCCGCGGAATCGGGATGCCCATCGAGAACTATCTTCGAAGCGCGGGGCTGTTACGCGAAGGGCTTCTCCTGGTGCATAATGTCCACCTGTCTCCCGACGAGGTCGCCAGCCTGCGAAGGACGGGAGCGCGGTTCGTTCTTTGTCCACGAAGCAACTCGGCGCATGGAAACGGCCATCCCGATGTAACCCGTTTTGTGGATACCGGCGTTCCCTTCGCGCTCGGGACGGACAGCCTTGGTTCGGTGCCCGACCTGAACGTATGGGAGGAGATCAGGGCGGCGCGTTCGCTGTATCGGGGGAGACTCGTGGAAACGGAACTATCAGGCGTGCTTTTCCGTGCCGCCACCGAAAACGGGGCGGCGGCACTTGGGCTGCCGTGCGGCACGTTGCGGCCCGGGGGAGCGGCCGACTTCATCGTGGCGGACAATCCCGATGGAGAAGGAGACGCGGCAATCAGGAACCTGGTGGATCGGACGGGCGGTAATAACGTCCATATGACAGTTGTCGGCGGCATTCCACGCTACGAGCGTACCAGATGACGGAGAAGCCTGAATCGCGCGTCAAAATAGTCGCGACGAACCGGCGCGCCCGGCACGAGTACCATATCCTTGAAAACTTCGAATGCGGCATGGTTCTGCACGGGTACGAAGTGAAGTCTATCCGCCAGGGACGGGTCAATATCCAGGATGCCCACGGCGCTGTCCGGGACGGCGAAGCATTCATTGAAAACATGCACATATCGCCATACTCCCACGGGGACCTTCGCGTGATCGATCCATTGCGGGTCCGCAAACTCCTTCTCCGGCGCAAGGAGATCGACTATCTCCTCGGAAAGACCCGGGAGCGCGGCCTCACGCTCATCCCGCTCAAAATCTACCTGAAAGGCCCCCATGTGAAGATGGAAATCGGGCTGGCCCGTGGAAAGAAGCTCTACGACAAGCGGGAAGATATCGCGGAAAGGGACGCCAGGCGCGACATCGAGCGCGCAGTGCGTGGAAAAGGACGTAAAACGACACGAAAATACTGAAGAAACCGGCCCGAATAGCCGACAAGAGACTGCAAACCCATCGAAGCCTGGCGAGGCTGCCGCACCCGGACTAGATTGCAAAAAGATTGCGGCTTGACAAACAAGCGAATGTAAAGGAAATTAATAAACCGAATTTTTTCACGATGACCCTTCGACGCCACATAATTTTTTACTCTTTTCTCCTGTTGGCCATACCATTGGCTGCCGGTGCGGACGAAGTCTACAAGGTCCGTAGAGGGGACAGCCTTGCGCGGATCGCGAAGAAGTTCCACGTCAAAGCAGACCGCATAATCGAGGCGAACGGCCTGGAATCAGACCGGCTGAAACCGGGCGACAGGCTTACGATTCCAATGCGAAATTCATCCGCCCGGTCGGCCAAAGCGGCGGAGGCGCCTGCGGGCGCCAACGCGCCTGAAACCTGCCCTCACACGGTGGAAAAAGGCGAGACCCTCTCCGAAATCGCGGAAATGTACGGGATGACGATCAGGGAATTGAAGGCGTTGAATCATATCCGGAAGCCGAAACGCGTAAAGGCTGGGGCGAAAATACTCGTAAGGAAGCAGAAGGAAGAGGAACCGGTTGTCGCCGCGGCGCCTCCCCCGCAAGATGCTCCGCCTGCCGAGATCCCCAGGGAATCCCTGATCGCCAGGGAACTGAGGGAAATCGCGGCATCACCCGTCGTCAAGGAGGTACGGGAACTCACCGAACCTGCCAAGGGGACCGGCCTCGGTGGAATCAAGGAGAAGTTGATAAGCATCGCGCATAAAATGCTCGACATTCCATACAGGTTCGGCGGGAGTTCGTTCCTCGGGATCGACTGCTCGGGCTACGTGCAGAAGGTCTTCGGCGTGCTGGATGTCGTTCTTCCGAGGACGGCGAGGGAACAGTTCCGACACGGAGAGAAGGTGAGCCGGGATGAGCTATCCGTCGGGGATTTGGTCTTCTTCCGGACTTACGCCAAGTTCCCTTCGCACGTCGGCATCTATCTCGGCAACAACCAGTTCATCCACGCTTCTTCGAGGGAACGCAAGGTCAAGATCGACAGCATGGACGCACCGTACTACTACAAACGTTTCATCGGCGGGCGGCGTATCCCGCTGCAGGAACAGGTCGACGAGATCTGATAACGCCCCGGCTCATCGTTTCCGGCTCACCCGTTGATCAACGCACATTCCATGATGTCATTCATCATCCTTGACCGAGGCCGGCACTATTTTCCCGTCTTCCTCGATGACGAGCCCTGACGGGAATCCCCGCGACCCGGTCAGCTCACGGATGAGATTCACCGCCTTTCCGTCCTTGTCGATGAATGGAATCCCGCGTTCGCGCAACTCCACCGGGACGATCGCCCCGCCGACGAAATTCCCCGTCTCCAGATCAATCCCGGCCCGCAGCACAAGGCTCACACCGCTGGGCCCCTGTATGTTGAATCTCCCGTACGTCAGGAAATTACCCAGGCTGTAGGCGATAAGTTTCCCCTTGTAGAGTTCCAGCGCCCTGGGAACATGCGGCCCGTGTCCAAGCACGAGGTCCGCGCCTGCGTCGATCGCCGCCCTGGCGAAACGCACTACGTTCCCCCGATTCGTCCCCGCGAAGATCTCGTCGCCGTCAGGCACGCGCATCGCATCCTTCCCTTCACTCCCCCCATGAAACGACACGATGACAAGGTCGTGCCCTTCCTTCAATCCGCCGATGAATTCCGCTGCCTCGGCCGGATCCTGTATGGGAAAGGAATGGGAAGAGAGTGGTGAGTAGGAAAAACCAGCCACGGCGACGAGCTTGCTCTTGATGCAGAACACGGCGACATTCTCGCCCCCGGTCGCCCGGACCCCCGTGTTGTCCAGCGCAAGAATGGTGTTCTCCACCCCTTCGGGACCGAAGTCGAAAGAGTGATTGTTCGCGACGTTAAGGACATTGAAACCCGCTGTCTGAAGATGTCGCACATACCGGGCGGGGGTGCGGAACTCGAAGCACAGGTTTTTCCCGCGCTTCTTCCTGCCGCACTTGATCCCCTCACCGCCGTCAAGCAGCGGCCCTTCCAGGTTTCCGAACACGATGTCGGCGTTACGCAAGCCTTCGAGGACGTTGTCGTAAATCCCGTCCCCGTCCCGGGGTGGAAGCATCTCTTCCGGCCATGTCGTGCCCATCATGATATCCCCGACCGCCGCAATGGTGAGCATGTCGCACGCGCGGGCGTCAACGCCGATGAACGTCGATAACAGGCAAAGGAACGGAAGGAGAACTTTCATCCGGGACATGGGGAAGGATTATAGCATCGGGTATTTATCGGTCCGGGAAGCGATTCCCGTGGCCATAAGGGGCATCTAACCAGGAAACGGAAGTTCAAGGAGGGACTCGATCATGGCATCGAGGAAAACGATACTCGTCACGGGGGCAACCGGCCAACAGGGGGGCGCCGTCGCCCGCTGCCTTATTTCGAAAGGGCAGAACGTGCGAGTGCTTACGCGGTCTCCCGAAAAAGCCAGGGAATTGGCGCAACGGGGAGCGGAAGTTTTGCGCGGCGACTTCGATGACAGGGAAAGCCTGAAGGAGGCGGTCCGCGGCGCGGACGGGGTCTTCATCGTGGGCACTCCATTCGAGAAGGGGCCGGAAGCCGAAATGCAGCAAGGGAAGGAGATCGTATTGGCCTGCTGGAAGTTCGGCGCTCCGCAAATCGTCTACACGTCGGTCTGCGCAGCGAATAAAAACACCGGGATCCCGCATTTCGAAAGCAAGGCAAAGGTGGAATCGTATATAAAGGAAACCGGGCAGGCATGCACGATCCTGCGGCCCGTATGGTTCATGGAGAATTTTGCTTCGCCGTGGCTTGCCCCGTCGATCGAGAAGGGGGTAATGACGACCCCCGTTCATCCGGAGAGGAAGCTGCAGATGATCGCGCTGTCCGACATAGGAGAATTCGCCTCCGAGGCGTTCCTGCGTCCGGATGAGTTCCTTGGGAAGGATATCGACCTCGCGGGGGACGAACTGACTATGCGCGATATCGTCATGCAGATCTCCTGCGCATCGAACCGTGAAGTCCGGTACGAACAGATACCGGATGAAAAAGCGGAAGCCGCCGTCGGACACGATTTCGCGCTGATGTACCTGTGGTTCAACCGGGTCGGATACCAGGTGGACATTCCGCAACTCGAACATCGCTGGGGGATCAGGATGACGACCTTTTCCAGGTGGCTGGGGAGGTCGGCGTTGTACAGAAAGGCGGCGTGATCCGCCGTAGCTCCGAAGCGCATGGTTTTTCCCACGCGCGGAGCGAAGGTGGACTTCACATAAGGCGGTGGCCGGATGGGAGCCGAAGTCCCGCCCGGCCATTGCCGTTTCAAACAGGCGCCGGGCCTGTTTATCAATTTGCCTCGTGGTGGTATCCTTTAATTGAAACGAACGGGGGCGAAACGGATTCGACGGGGACGTCGATGCTCCTGGGTTGCGTGCCGAGGCCCCGCACCCTCGTCAAAAGCGGGAACCACATAGTCGCCAACGACTATAGCTACGCTTACGCGGCTTAAGCCGCGTACGTCCGACCGTTGAATGCCCGTATAAACGGAAGGGCGTCGAGCTTACGGGATAGCCGGATGCTCCCTCCCGGGGGGCGGAACGGTGAAATCCAAGCCGGGATGGTCGAAGGGAACCCTGCCGGCCGGGGTCCCCGAAGACGAGATCCAAACGACCGGAAACGCACGTAGCAGCCCTGAGTAAAGAGTCTTCGGACGGGGGTTCAACTCCCCCCGCCTCCACCAAACGATCCCGAAAACCGACCACTGTTTTTCAGTTGGGTCGGTTTTTCTGCGTTTGGTGGAGGCTAACCGGAGTTGAACCCAAGGCGGCGCCGAGCGAATAGCGAGGATAAGCGGCCATGGATGGCCGCGGAAGCCGCCGCGGCCGCCGGCGGAGCGA
>JACRCO010000081.1 GCA_016218975.1 Deltaproteobacteria bacterium | reverse complement strand
GAAACCTACGGCAAGCTGAACAAGGACAAGACGAACGCCATCCTCATCCTGCATGCGCTGTCGGGGGACTCCCACGCGGCGGGGAAATATTCCGCCGAGGACAAGCACGCTGGATGGTGGGACAACACCATCGGCCCGGGGAAGGCGTTCGACACCGACCGGTACTTCGTCATCTGCTCGAACGTGATCGGCGGATGCCAGGGGAGCACCGGCCCTTCATCGGTCAACCCGGTTTCGGGGAAACCGTACGCGCTCTCTTTTCCAATCATAACGGTCGGCGACATGGTGCAGGCGCAGCGGCACCTCGTCGACCACCTCGGCATCGAGCGGCTCTTCGCGGTGGCGGGAGGGTCCATGGGAGGGATGCAGGCGCTCCAGTGGGCGGTCTCGCATCCCGACCGTGTGCTCGCGTCCATACCGATCGCGACGACGTCGAAGCACTCCCCGCAGCAGATCGCGTTCAACCAGGTGGGGCGCGCCGCCATAATGGCGGATCCGAACTTCAACGACGGCGACTATTACAGCGGGGCGGTCCCCAAGGACGGGCTCGCGCTCGCCCGGATGGTCGGGCACATAACGTACCTTTCCGACGACTCGATGCACGAAAAGTTCGGACGCCGCCTCCGCGGCAAGAAGACGCTCGGCTACAGCTTCAATCTCGATTTCGAGGTGGAGAGCTACCTGCGGTACAAGGGAGACGCCTTCGTCAACAGGTTCGACGCGAACTCCTACCTGTACATAACGAAGGCTATCGATTACTTCGACCTTTCTCTTCCGTCGGGTGCGCTCGTCAAGGCGGTGGAGAAGGTCAAGTCGAAGTTCCTCGTCGTCTCCTACAAGTCCGACTGGCTCTATCCGCCGTACCAGTCGAAGGAGATCGTGAAGGCATTGATGGTGAACGGCGTCGACGTCACGTACTGCGAGATAGACTCCCGGTACGGGCACGACGCCTTCCTCCTGGACGAAGGCGAGATGTCGAAGATCATCCGCAACTTCCTCGAGAACGTGGCCGTGCGCAACAAAATCGCGGTCCCGGCCGGCGCGTGACGATGCCGGGGACCCGGATCGATTACAGCATCATCCTCGATCTCATCCCGCCGGGGAAGAAGGTCCTGGACCTGGGATGCGGCGACGGCTCTCTCCTCTCCCAGTTGGTTCAAATCAAGGGCGTGACCGGCCGCGGGATCGAAATTTCCGAAGAGGGGGTCCGCGCCTGCATCGCCAAAGGGCTGACGGTCCTCCAGGGCGACATCGACGAGGGGTTGCGGGATTATCCCGACCGCACCTTCGACTACGTCATCCTCAACCAGACGATCCAGGCGGTGAAGAAGCCGGACGTGGTCCTCTCGGAGATGCTCCGCGTCGGCGATAAGGGTGTTGTCGGCATTCCCAATTTCGCCTTCTGGCGGATGCGCCTCTACCTGCTTTTCAACGGGCGGATGCCGAAAACCGATTTTCTGCCCTACGAATGGTACAACACTCCCAACATCCATTTCTGCTCGGTGCTGGACTTCGACGAGTATTGCAGGAAAAGCGCGATAACCGTGGAAAAGCGGATCTACCTTTCCACCGATCGCGGCGGCAGGGTGCTCAAGGGCGTGCGGCCGAACCTTTTCGCCGAGAGCGCCGTTTTCCTGTTATCGAAGCGCAGTTGATTTTTAGGCGGGGCTGATGTAGATTTTTCACCTTATAATATCGGATGTGGGGCTGTAGCTCAGCTGGGAGAGCGCCTGAATGGCATTCAGGAGGCCGACGGTTCGATCCCGTTCAGCTCCACCAGAATGATCGAGGGCTTCCGGAGAAATCCGGAGGCCCTTTTTTTCCGGTGGTCGATTCCGGCATTATCGGGAAGAACGTCAATATCAGCCGGGCGGTTTCCGCAGGTGGTCGAGCAGGGCGGCGGGTGTCATTACCGTGACGCTGCCGCAGGCGCGGGCAGGAAAGTGGCGCGTATTTCCCGTGATGAGAACGGCTGAGGCGGCGGATGCCACCTCAAGAAAGGGCAGGTCGCTTTCATCGGGCAGTTCTGTGCGGAGGGGGATCGCCCCGACGCGAACCGCAGTTCCCCGGATGAACGACAGTATCTCCCTTGCCGGTTCTGCGATCGGGGATAGTTTCGGGTACCGGAAAACCGTTTCGTATTCCTGGTGTATCCGTCCATCCGCGCATGGAATCAATGCTCCATCGCGGACAAGTTCCAGTATCCGGTGGCACACGCCGCCTTGCGTGAAAATTCCCGAAACAAGAACGTTCGTATCAAAGACGACCCTCAAAGGGCGATCCTTCTCTTCTTTCCCCCACGGGCACGCGCTATCAAGGAATCCACGTCTTCCATGTGAAATGCGGACAGTCCGGCCTCTTTAGCCGCGGCGTGAGCCTTGTCGAGGGCCTGGGTGAAACGCGCCCGCCTGATCGCCATAACGGTTTCCTCTACTGTGTCCGGGGAAACCGGAGCGAGCACTGCGATCGGCTTGCCGCTTGCCGTCAAGACGAGTTCTCCTTCCGAAGCGAGCGATTTACGTACAGCGGCCGTATTCGAACGCAGGTCCCTGATGCTGAGAAATTTCATTGCTCCTCCTATGAGCACAATATGTGACACATTAGTGTACCATAAAAATACCTATTCCAGGGAGTTGCGGGATTCGTTCGTTAATTCGCTAAAGAAATCGAATCAATATTCCGTTTATACGATAATGGAATGGATCGGTGTATTTAATGATCATTGCTGAAAGGCGGCCCGCATGAAGATCAGGCATTTTCACGTAAGGCCGAACATCCCGAAGGAGCTCCTGCCGCTCATCGACATCGCGAGGAACCTGTGGTTCTCATGGAACTGGGAAGCGGTGCAGCTGTTCATCCGGCTGAATCCCGGCTTATGGGAAAAATCTTATCAGAACCCGGTCCAGATGCTGGGGTCGCTTACCCAGGCCGAGCTGGAAGCGGCGGCACGCGACGAAAGCTTCGTCGCGAACCTGATGCGCGTGCACGAGAACTTCACGAAATACCTGAAGGCCACGGGATGGTTCCAGGAGGCGTACGGCGCCGAGAAGAGTTTTCTCGCGGGCTACTTTTCCTGCGAGTTCGGCATCGACGAGGGTCTTCCGATCTATTCCGGCGGGCTGGGAATCCTCTCCGGGGATCACCTGAAGTCCGCATCCGACCTTGGCCTGCCGCTCGTCGGCGTGGGGCTTCTCTATCAGAAGGGATATTTCCGCCAGCAGCTCAACCTCGACGGCTGGCAGCAGGAGCTCTATCCCGACAACGACTGGTACAACATGCCGGTCTCGCTGGAATTCGATCCGGAAGGGAAGCCCCTGACGATCGACGTTCCCATGGGCGGGGAGCGGATCAAGGCGAGGATATGGCGCGTCCAGGTCGGGCGGACCCCGCTCTACCTGCTCGACACCAACGTGAGGGAGAATAGTCCCCGCGCGAGGGAGATCACCTCGGCCCTCTACGGCGGGGACCGGGAAATGCGGATCCGGCAGGAGATCCTCCTCGGCATGGGAGGAGTGAGGGCGCTCCGGGCGCTGGGCTTGTCACCCACCGTCTTCCACATGAACGAAGGCCATTCGGCGTTTCTCGCGATCGAGCGCATACGGATTCTGATGTCGGAAAACGGACTTTCATTCGCACAGGCGCGGGAACAGGTGTTCGCGTCTAACGTCTTCACCACGCACACGCCCGTGCCCGCCGGGAACGAGGTGTTCTCCACCGAGCTCATCAGGAAATATCTCCAGCCGGTTGCGGAAGAACTGAAGCTGCCATGGCAGGAATTTCTTGCGCTGGGCCAGATCCCGGCGAGCCGGTCCCCGGATTTCGGGATGACGGTGCTGGCGTTGCGGACGGCCGCCTTCACGAACGGAGTCGCCAGCCTGCACGCGGAGACGTCGCGGAAATTGTGGCGCGATCTGTGGCCGAACCTTCCCGAGTCCGAGATTCCGATCCGGAACGTGACGAACGGCATCCACACCCGCTCCTGGCTGAGTCACGAAGTAGGGGAATTGTTCCTCCGCTACCTGGGGCCCCGCTTCACGGAGAAGCCTGCGGACGCCACGGTTTGGGAACGGGTGGAAGCGATCCCCGCCGGTGAGCTTTGGCGCATCCACCAGGCGCGGAAGGAACGGCTCGTCTTCTTCGCCAGGAAACGGCTGAAAAGCCAGCTTCAGCGGCAGGGGGCGGGGGCCGCGTCCCTGCGCGCGGCAGAGGAAGTGCTCAACCCGGAAGCGCTGACCATAGGCTTCTCACGGCGGTTCGCCACCTACAAGCGCGCCGGTCTGCTGTTCAGGCAGCCCGAGCGGCTGGTCAGGCTGCTCACAGATCCGGAGCGCCCCGTCCAGATCCTTTTCGCGGGTAAAGCCCATCCGCAGGACCACCCGGCAAAGGAGATCATCAAGTCGGTCGTCCACTTCACCTCGGATCCGCGGCTGAGGGAACGGCTTGTGTTCATGGAGGACTACGACATCAACGTTGCGAGATACCTCGTGCAGGGCGTCGACGTGTGGCTCAATACGCCGAGGCGTCCCCTCGAAGCGTCGGGGACAAGCGGAATGAAGGCGGCGGCGAACGGAGCCCTCAATCTTTCGGTGCTCGACGGATGGTGGTGCGAGGGGTATGCCCTGGACACCGGGTGGGCGATCGGAAGCGGCGAGGTGTACGAAGACCCCGAAGCGCAGGACAAGATCGAATGCGAAGCGCTCTTCAACCTGCTGGAGCAGGAGATCATCCCTCTCTTCTACAACCGGGACAAGTCCGGGCTGCCGCGCGAGTGGATCTCCATGATGAAGTCATCGATGCGAAAGCTGGGCGCCCGCTTCAACACCCACCGGATGGTGCAGGAATACGCCGAGTTCTGCTACCTCCCTGCGCACCGCTCGGGAGAGCGGCTCAAGGCGAACGGGTTCGCCGGCGCGAAGGCGCTGGATGACTGGCGCGCCCGCGTCACGGCCGGCTGGTCGAACCTGGCGATCCGGATCGATGAAGTGAAGAGGGAGAAGGAGGTGCCGGTCGGCGGTTCCGTCGGCGTCTCCGTGCGCGCGAACATCGGCACGCTGTCGCCTGATGACGTATCCGTGGAAATCTACCACGGCCCGATGGATATCACGGGAGAGATCCGGGAAGGATGGATCGTCCGGGCCATGCACGAACGCAGGGACGGAGACGCCGACGTCTTCCATGCCGAGATCCCGTGCAAGGTCACGGGCCGTTACGGGTACATGGCGAGGATCCTGCCGAGGCACCCGGACCTCGCCAACCCGTTCACGCCGCTGCTTTTGACCTGGGAGTAGGCGGCTTCGGGGGCTTGACGGTGGAGATCAGAAGGGCCGCCAGGAGCGCGAGCAGCGCGGCGATGCGGAACGCCTGCGCGTAGCTTTTCGTGGAGTCGAAGATCCAGCCGCCCAACATCGGGCCGATTATGCCCGCGGTTCCCCAGGCGGTCACCACCACGCCGTAGTTGTTCCCAAGGTTGCGCACCCCGAAGAAGTCCGCCGTCGCGGACGGGAACACCGCGAGCTGGGATCCGTAGCAGTACCCGATCATGAACACGGAGCCGAACAGGAAAGCGCGGGTGGACACTTCCGACTCGAAGAACAGCAGTATTGCCGTGACTCCCATGACGACCGCCAGCGTCTTCGTCCGTCCTATGTGATCAGAAAGCCACCCTGAGCCGATCCGGCCGCACCCGTTTCCCACCGCCAGCACGCCGACCGCGACCGCGGCGTCGGGCCGCGAGAAGCCCGCTCCCTGCGCGAACGCGGCAAGGTGCCCGATGACCATCAGCCCCGCCGTTGTCCCCAGCGTATATGCAGGCCACATCCGAAGGAAGGTGCCGGTGCGCATCATCTCGAAAGGAGCGTACTCGTGGATCGTACGGAACGCGCCTTCTCCCGCAGAAGGGGCGGTCCACCCCGGCGGGCTCCACCCTTCGGGCGGATTCCTCAGGAAAAAGGAACCGGCGACCGTTACGAAAAAGCACCCGACGCCCAGGAACGCGAATGCGTGCCTCCATCCGTACCAGTGGATGAGCAGTCCCGTAAGTGGCGCTATAAGCGCTCCGCCGGCGCCGTATCCCATCACCATTAAGCCCGTAACCAGCCCTCGCTTGTCAGGGAACCACTTCATGCCCACGGCGAGCGGACAGGTGTAACCTATCCCGCTCGAGAAACCGACCAGTACGCCGTAGAAGAGGTAAAGCCACCACAGGGAATGCGTATATTGTGAAATGAACATTCCCGCCGAGAAGAGGACCGCGCCGGTCAGCGCCACGGGAGCCGGCCCTTTGCGGTCCTGCCAGCGGCCTCCTATAAGCACCCCCGTGGAAATGCAGACGATGGAAGCCGTGAACGCGACCGACACTTCCGCCCGCGTCCAGCCGAACTCCTTCTGGAGCGGCCCGAGGAAAACGCTCCACGCGTAGGCGGCGCCGAAGCACATGTTCATGGCGACGCCGCCCGCCACCCGGAACCACCGGTTCATGACGCGAGGAGAGGAGGTCACCTTTCCCTGCTCCATCCGTAGATGGCTGCGCAGGTTGCGGGCGACAACCCGAGGAAGTACCCCAGCCGCAGCCCCCACATGAGAAGGATGGTGCGCAACGGTCCGGTCGCCTCCCACCTCCTGCCGGAGGTCGTTATCCGCACAGGCAGCAGGATCGTTCTGCCGCGGCGCGTTAGACGGCGGGAATACTCCACGTCCTCCATGAGGGGATATGCGGGGAATCCACCGAACGAGGCGTGTATCTCCTTCCGGACGAAGATCGCCTGGTCGCCCGTATATGCGCGAAAAACACTGGAACGGAATCCGATCATCTCTCCGGTCAGCCCAAGGATAGCTTTCCGGTATGGGGGCGCGGAGGGGGAAATCCCCAGGCGGACGGAGAATGCACCTCCGACGACGCTTCCATCCTCCATTGCATCGCGCACCGCGCGGATTGCCCCCGGCGGGAAAAGAGTGTCCGCATGAAGGAATACAAGCGTATCCCCGGTAGAAGCCTCGGCGCCCGCGTTCATCTGCGAGGCCCGGCCCGGCTGCGTGACGATCAGGGCATCCGCCGACCCGCACGCGATTTCCCGGGTGCGGTCCTTACTCCCCCCGTCGACGACGATCACCTCGTCGGCCCCGGCATCGCGCACCGAGCGGATGGTTGCTTCGATCGACGCTTCTTCGTTGAGCGCCGGAATTACTACGGAGATCTTCACGCGGGGCCGCTCCCTCCCGCCGAAGGCGGATTTCCGTTTGCCGGTTTCTTTCGTATCCGCTGAAGAAGGGCGGGAAGGAAGAAGGAAAGGACGAGCAGGATCGCAGGGACCAGGATATCGGGTTGGAGCAGGTCGGCGGGTCCCCGGAACGAGGCGGCGATCTCCCTCAGGTTTCCGAAGAAGAAGGAAACGATGGCGACGGCCGGGAGTATCCCGAAAAACGTCCCCCAAAAGTAATCCGAGAACCGGATCCGGGTGGCACCCGCCGCGTAATTGAGGACGATAAACGGGAACCAGAATATGCGCAGGTAGAAGATGACCGAAAAACCATGTTCCCCGGCTTTCCGGTCCAGGTCCGCCAGCCTGCCGGTGAGGAACCCTTCAGCGAAGCCCCTCAGGAAATATCGGCCCAATACAAATGAAAGCGACGCGCCCGCGACCGCCCCGATGAAGTTGCATGCCGTTCCGAGGTACTTTCCGAAGATAAGGGCGCCCGCCGCAGTGAACGGAGTCGCGGGGAGCGCAAGCACCCCCAGCCCGTAGATGACGGCGAAAACGGCCGGGCCGAAAATGCCCGCCGCGCGGACGAACATGTCGAGCCGCGCCACCAGCGCCCTTCTCCCTTCATGCGTAAGGAAGAGGTCTCCCGCCGGGGTCAGGAACAGGACGTATCCCGCGATGCCCGCGAAGAGGAGGAAGCCGGCGAATTTCAGCAGATTATCGATTCGAACGGCCATTCCTCCCTCTTGGGAAATTTATCTATTTTAACGCAAGCCGGCCTATCTTCAGTACGATATTGGATGTATGCGAACCCGCGACAAATGCCGTTCAAAGCTTCGGAGGCGAGCATGAAGTTTCCCCGTTTTTCCATCTCCGACCGTGGGCTCCAATTCAAG